>JAHEFU010000271.1 GCA_024645305.1 Planctomycetales bacterium | reverse complement strand
GTGGATATCCGCCGGGGCCTGCCCCCGGGTGTCGCCATCGAAACCGCCCACGACCGCAGCTGGCTGATCGGCAAGAGCCTCGATACGCTGAAGCATGCCCTGCAGGAGGAAGCGGTCGTGGTTTCCGCGATCATCATCCTGTTCCTGCTGAGCCTGCGTCCGACTCTTGTCGTCGTGCTGACGCTGCCGATAGCCGTGCTGATCGGTTTCATCGGAATGAACTCATTGGGCATCACCAGCAACATCATGAGCCTCGGCGGCATCGCCATCGCCATCGGCGTGATTGTTGACGATGGGATCGTGATGGTGGAGAACTGCCATTCGCATCTGGCCAGGCTGTGGGAACGCTGCAAGGCCCAGGGCCGCAAACCCACGGGACGGGAAATCAACCAGAGCATCAAGAAATCAGCCCAGCAGGTCGGCAAACCGGTGTTCTTCACAACGCTGATCATCATCACGAGCTTCGTGCCGGTGTTCCTGCTCACGGGGCAGGAGGGCAAGCTGTTCGGACCGCTGGCCTGGACCAAGAGCCTCGTGATGCTGGCGTCCGCCATCATGGCGGTGACCCTTGTGCCCGTGCTGATGAGACTTCTCATGCGCGGCCGGATGCTTCCCGAGGAGCGCAACCCGCTTTCACGCTTCTTCAACTGGCTGTACCTTGGACCACTCAAGTTCGTGCTGCAGCTGCGCTGGTTGGCTGTCGTGCTTGCCTTTGCCAGTCTGTTTGCCACCTGGCCCGTCTACAGGAGCCTCGGCAATGAATTCATGCCCAACCTCAATGAAGGTGAGCTGGTCTACATGCCCACCACCCTGCCGAATGTGACGATGACGGAAGCCAAGCGCATCCTGCAGGTCACCGACAGGATCATGAAGGACCATCCGCTGGTGGCCAATGTTGTCGGCAAGGTCGGGCGGGCCGATACGGCAACCGACCCTGCACCGGTCAGCATGATCGAAACCTTCGTGCAGTTCTATCCGCGCGAGGAATGGGAAAGCATTGACCCGAAGTACAAGGACTACACGATCGGTGACATCCGCAATGACCTGGACAGCGCCATCAAGGTTCCCGGGCTTACGAATGGCTGGACGATGCCGATCATCAACCGGATCCAGATGCTGGCAACTGGAGTGCGTACCGACATCGGCATCAAGATATACGGTGACGATACGAAGGAGCTGGCCCGCCTGGCAATCGAGGCCAGCCACATTGCAGAGACAGTGCCGGGCATCAGGGATGTGTTTGCCGAGCGACTGAGCGGCGGCCGCTACCTGGACATTGACATTGACCGCGAGAAGGCGGCCCGCTATGGCCTCAATGCAGGAGATGTGCAAAGCCAGATTGAGCTGCTCGTCGGCGGTATGAAGCTTACCCGTACGGTTGAGGGACGCGAGCGTTACAACGTGCAGGTACGGTATGCCAGTGACTACCGCGACAATGTGCAGGTGATCCAGGACACGCTGATCGAAACCCCGCACCAGGGTGTGATTCCGCTGTCGAGTGTGGCAAGCATCCGCTACAGCAGTGGGCCTCCATACCTGGCCTCCGAAAACAGCCTGCTGCGCACGGTGGTCTTTGCCAATATCCGTGATCGCGACATCGGCGGCACGGTTGACGAACTGGAAGCCACGCTGGACAGTGAACTGAACCTGCCGGCGGGCTATTACTTCCGCATCGCCGGACAGTGGGAAAACATCACACGCGCCCGCGCCCGTCTGGCCCTGCTGATTCCCGCGGTGCTGATGATCATCTTCATCTTCCTCTACCTGACATTCAACAGCCTGTGGGATACGCTGATTGTCTATGTCTCCCTGCCCTTCGCGTTCACCGGTGGTGTCTGGTACCTGCATCTGCTGCACCTCAACATTTCCGTTGCGGTGTGGGTCGGCTTCATTGCGCTGTTCGGCATGGCTGTCAACACGGGTGTGCTGATGATCGTGTACCTGCAGGAGGCCCTGGATAAACGGCTGCAAAAGGGCTGGCTGCGATCCGGAGACGTTTACAGCGCTACCCTCGAAGGTGCGGGACGCCGTGTACGTCCTAAACTGATGACGGTCAGTACATCGCTGATCGGCCTGTTGCCCCTGATGTGGGCCACGGGCATCGGCAGTGACGTCCTCAAGCCGATCGCCGCGCCACTGATCGGCGGCCTGGCCAGCTCAACCATCATGGTACTGTTCATCCTGCCGATCCTGTTCTTCTGGCAGCGCAGCTGGCAGTACCGCGGAATCGTGCGCCGGGAGAATTAATCCGGATTGTCCGTTCGACCTCTGGAACGTAGCTTCCTCGTATCAGGTTTCCGTGTGGTGCCAAGTAACTGTCCTATCGGCTGATCTATGGCATCTGCAAAGCGCCGCAGGACAAACTCGTGAGTCAGGAAATCCATGTTCAGCACGCTGTCCGCGGGAAACACGGCAAATTCAACCATGGGGGGCATTTGCGGGAAATTTGGCATTGGATAAACCTCAAATCCGAGGAAGTGATCACCTCCATCCGCCACAACTACCGGAATGTCGTAGTACAGGTAGGCATTGTCAATGTAGGCTGAATCTCTCTTGCCCGTTCCCAGATACACCGCATAGGTTTCATCGTCGAGACTGTACTTGATCCTTTCAAGCATGAACTGCGTTTGAGCCCCCCAGCTCTCGCCAGGCTGTTCATCCGGTCCATTGCTCAACCAGCTTCCGTTCGGATTCATCAGGTTTCCATGTGCACCTGACCATTTCATCCAGTTGTCCCTGCAGATTGGAGTGCCCTTGTGCTCATAGGGATGTGTACTGTTGTTCACGCAGCTGAATCCGGCTGGAACATAATCATCCAGCATACGAGCTTCTGCGGACATGTCAATTATGCACTGGTTGTTGAATGCAATCCTGTCAGGTTTGGTTGCCTTGTCGTACAAGGCATAGTATTTGATCAGAATTACCGGACTTGCGGTGGCCATGAACAGACTCCAGAGGCCTGTTGCCACCAATGCCAGGAACATCCTCTTTTCAGGCGCATCCCTGAGAACGACTGTAAGGAATCCCAGGTTTACAATGAAGATCAGGAACACGGATGGCAGAAGATATGGAGTGACGAATAAGAGTGCCAGGATATTGTCAGCAGTTTGCAGGCTCCACTTGATGAATAGCAACCAGAAGGTCCAGGCAACACAGATTGCGGTGGTCAGCGAGACTGCAAGCGTCCAATTCCAGAATTGCCCGCGACTCAGAGTCACTGCTCCTGACAAGGCTGTCAGCTTAACGGTATACGCTGCGCAACAGAAACAGACCAACAGCGCGATCAACTCAAAGAGCGCAGTTACAGAAGCCAGCTGCATATCATCCCTCTGTGTAATTCACCTGAGCTGCCCGGGACCAGATGTACGTCTCCTTCTATGTCTACGA
>JAHEFU010000076.1 GCA_024645305.1 Planctomycetales bacterium | reverse complement strand
GGGTGGCTGTAGAACCAGAAGAAATGCTGGAACAGCACGGGGTCTCCACCGAGCGCCGGATTGAAGATGCCGATGCCCATCACTCGTTCCACGATCAGCAGCAGCAGCGTGATGCCGAGCACGGGGGTTGCCACGATCTGGATCACGGCGGTGGAGTAAAGCGCCCAGAGCATCAGCGGCATCTTGAACCAGGTCATGCTCGGGGGCCGCATCTTGTGGATGGTCACGATGAAGTTCAATCCAGTAAAGATAGAACTGAAGCCGAGGATGAAGGCCGCCGAGACCATCATCACGACAGGAGTCTGGGTCTGGATTGAGTACGGTGTGTAGAAGGTCCAGCCGGTATCCACACCGCCCAGGCCCAGCACGAGCAGGGCCAGCACCATGCCGATCACGTACAGGTGGTACGACAGCAGGTTCAGGCGCGGAAAGGCCACGTCCTTGGCTCCGAGCATCAGGGGCAGCACGAAGTTGCCGAGTGCGGCCGGGATACCGGGGATCAGCACGAGGAACACCATGATCGCACCGTGCAGGGTGAAGACCCTGTTGTATTGCTCGCTCGTGAACATCATCTGACCGGGGGTCAGAAGCTCCGTGCGGATCAGCATCGCGAAGACTCCCCCGAGGAAGAATGCCGTCAGGATGCTGCCGAGATACATGATCCCGATGCGCTTGTGGTCAAGCGTGAAGAACCATGACTTGAAACCCTTGGTGGCATTGAGGTAGTTCACCTCGGGATGCACGGGGCTTGTCAGGATGCTCTTTACGGTCTGTCCAGTACTTGACATTTGCTTGCTTGCTCCTAGTTGCCGCCAGCGGCCTCGCCAGCCGGATCGCCTGCGGCGGCGCTGTCCGTGACCGCACCGTCATCAATTTTCATCGCTTCTCCCGCAGCCTCGGCTTCACCGGGTTCGGCCACCTGGCGGAGTGCATCCTTGACCTCTTCAGGTACGTTGCTGCTGATGGTCTTCAGGTAGGCGATTATGTCATTAATCTGTTCATCGGAAATCTTGCCCTTGAAGGTGGGCATCACACCCTGGAAGCCATCGTGGATCCTGGCCTGCGGATCGAGGATGGATTCGCGGATGTAGTTTTCATCCATGTCCACCAATTCCCCGCCCACGCAGCGGACCTGGCCACCGAACGCATCCACGAATGTCGGTCCGGTGATGGTCACCTTGTCCTTCGTGTCATGGCACTGCACACAGCCGAAAATGTTGTAGTAATACTCACCGTTCTCCGCAGGGGACTTGTCCGATCGGTCTATCAGGTCTTCTAGGTAGATCTCGAAGTTCTCCTTGCTGTCGACCACAATCTTGCTGAGCATGCTGGAGTGGTCCTTGCCGCAGTACTCGGTGCAGAATATGTGGAAGGTGCCTTCCTTGGTGGCCTTGAACCAGACTTTCGTGTAGCGGCCGGGCACGACATCCTGCTTGACGCGGAATTCCGGGATGTAGAAGCTGTGCAGCACATCCTTGGATTCCATGATCAGCACGACGTCGGTATCCACCGGGACATGCAGGTAGGCCTCGGGCACGGCATTGCCATCGTCGTCAACCATCTTTCCGCCGCTGCGGCCGCCGTTGGGATACACGAAGCCCCAGGTCCACTGCTGGGCCTCGACCCGGATCTGGTAGGCGTTGGCGGGTGGTGTGGTCAGGTGCATGTAGCCCTTGAAGCCGTACCAGAAGATGACGATTACGAGGGCCAGGGGAATCAGGATCCAGGACAGCTCCATCGGGAGGTTATGGTGCGGGGTGTGCTCAGCCTTGGGGTGGACGCCCTTGTGGTACTTGACCACGAACAAGAACGTCAGGCCCATCAGCAATACGAAGAAAAACACCATGATCCAGTAGATGATGTAGAACGAGAGATCCACACCACCTGCTGCCGTGGAAGCCTGTTCCGGCAGCCAGAAGGTCTGTCCCCTAGTACCGAGAAGGGACAGATTCAGGTTGCCAGCTATTGCGGTTGCAAAGTTCATTAGATTTTCCTCGTCTTACGAGGTCCCCTCGACAGGACCATGATTCCTAGGTTTGCGCTTGATTTTCTCGGCTAGCCAGTACCCGCTCAGGAAGAACAGGAAGACCAGCGCGCACAGGGTCAGGAAGACCCTCGCTATGTTCCAGGCCTGGGCGGAATAGGATCCGGCAGCTGCATCGTAATGGAAGCAGTACAGGAAGACCTTGTCCACCGTAGTGCCAAAGCGTCCCTCGGAGGCCTCGATGAGCGAATACTTCAGTGTGCCCGGCTCAAACATGACTCCGTACAGATAGCGCGCCATCCGGCCGTCAGGGGTCAGCACGAACAGTGCCGCCTGATGGCTGTATTCATTGCGTTCCTCGACATATTCGAAGCCGAAGCCGACAGCCCTGCACAGAGGCAGGATTGACTCGTCAGCACCGGTCAGGATGTGCCACTCGGCCGCCCCGGCGGGCAAACCATAGCGGGCAATGTAGTTGTCCATCTTGGCGCGGGCCATATCGGGTGTTTCACCATCCACGAAGCTGACCGTGATCATGTTGAACTGCTCATCCGGCATCTGCGCTTCCTGCAGCGCGTCGAAGGTGCCATTCACGACCAGCGTGCAGAGCATCGGGCAGTTCAGGTAAACGAGGTTCAGCAGGACGGGCCTGTCTTCGTTGAAATATTCACCGAGAGTGACGCTGTTGCCATTTTCATCACGGAACTGGAGGTCCAGCGGAATATTCTCATCGAGATGCTCCACGATCTCGATGTTCTGCATCTCCTCGGGCACCTTGTCATTGAGCTGGGCGCAGGCCGGCCGGACCAGCAGCAGGATCGCTGCCAGGGTCCAGACCGTTCCAGTTGTCACCCGTTTCAATGTCATTGCTTCAGTTCTACTCCCTGAGCTCAGTGCTGCTCAGGGATATTGTGCTGTGCCGTTCCGGGTTGCGCAACGGCTTCATCTTCCGTAGGGGCACAGGGATTTTCCGGATCCGCTGCGCATGGATTCAAAGGCTTCGATTCGGTGCCATTGATCAGCATGGTGGCCTCAGGCGGGTTGCGCTCCAGGTTGATCAGCACCCGCAGGGCACGTTTCTTGGCCTCATCTATCGGAATGCTCACGCGGGCGGTGGCCGGGTCCATCACTGCATATGTGTTCAGCCGGGCCATCTGCTCCTCCCGGGCTTCAATCAGCGTTACGCTGTCAGAATGGTAGATCTTGACGTCGTTCTCATGGCGGGCAGTCTTGCCGAAGAGGCCGACCAGCCAGGCGGAGGTCGCCAGGCAGATGAAGAAGAACGCGATCGAGATCCCCCAGATAGTGGGCATGCCGAGGTCTTCACCGATGTCCTGATGTTCCTCGGTATTATGATCGTCGTGCTTTACCTTGTAATCGCTCATTGTTCGGTCCTAGACCTTTACGTTGTCAAACTTCAGTGACTTGGCGATCTGCGGATCGCCAATCGGTGCGATCGGGTTCTTGCCCGCCGTGACCAGGAAGGCTCCGAACCAGAAGGCCCCGATGGCCAGCAGGCAGATGATGTCGGTTATGGCGAAGGGCAGGCCACCGCCCACGGGGGTCCCTGTCACCCGCTGGTATTCGGGGATCACCTGGTAGAAGTGGTCCAGCCAGTGCAGGACCAGCATCCAGACGGCCCCGCAGGCCAGCAGGATGTTGTGGCGCTTGATGTAACGGCTGATCAGGAAAGCGAAGGGCAGGGCGAAGTGCCCAATCAGCATGAGCCAGGAGAGTGGCGTCCAGTCGGCATTCTGCCGGATGTGGAACCAGCGTGTCTCCTCGGGGATGCTGGCGTACCAGATCAGCATGTACTGGCTGAAGGCGATGTAGCCCCAGAAGAACACGAAGGCGAACAGGAACTTGCCGAAGTCGTGGTAATGCTCCACGGTCACGGCCTCCTTCAGGCGCCCTGTGCTCTGCAGCCACTTGAAGATCAGGATCATCATGCTGAAGAAGCCGATCACAGCTCCGGCGAAGTAATAGATGCCGAACATCGTGCTGAACCAGACCGGATCAAGTGACATGATCATGTCGATGGCAAAGACAGTCATCAGCAGGAAGCTGAATACGAGGCCCGGAGCACTGAGCTGCCAGACCTTGAGCAGAGCCTTGTCCTTGTCTTCAATGCTTTCGAGTTTGTCGATCTTCAGTGAACTGTTGAGCAGCAGGCCGCGGCCCACGAGCCAGAAGAATGCGAAGTAGACAAAGTAACGGATCACGAAGAAGTTCGCATTCAGGTAGGCGGCCTTGTTGTAGATCAGGGACTGCTCGGGTGCATCAATCCATTTGGCGACATCCACCCACTGGTAGACTTCGACACTGCCCGTCAGTACGACGTACAGAATCGGCAGGCCGGCGATACCCATCATCCACAGGGAGCCCGCGAAGAACTCCGGAATGCGGCGGATGACCACACTCCAGGAGGCCCGCGCCACGTGGTTCACCAGGGTGAACAGCAGCGCTCCGATGCTGATGCTCATGAAGAACACATAGTTGTGGATGTACGAGAAGTAGAAACGCTGGTGCTGGTCGGCACCGGTCATTGCGAATCCGATCACAAACAGCACAACGCCGGCCGCCATTGCCAGCGGTCCGATCCTTGCCAGATCACCCAGGTAGGGATTGTCCTGCTTGAGCTGCTCCGGTGTTATTCCATGCGAGTGTGCCATGGTGCTACGCGTTGCCTCCGTCTGCTTCTGTCTGAGTTGCCTCATCCGGCTGGACATCCGCTGCAGCAGCGTCGCCATTTCCGGTGGTGTCGGTTCCATCTCCGCCCGGTTCCGTCTGCGTCTCCGCAGGGGCGGGTGCCGCTGCGCGGCCGGCTTCTATCTGCTTGATCAGACCGTCGCGGTATTCCTCATCGACGGAAGTGACTTCGGTCCACTGGCTGAGCTGCAGCGTACGGACATAGGCCACGATGGCCCAGCGGTCCTGGACCGGAATCTGGGAACGATAGGAGGGCATCGTGCGGATGCCGTTGGTGATCGTGTTGAAGATATGCCCAACGGGACGCTGGCGCAGTTCATCACTGTGATAGGACAGCGGTGTGACCCAGGACATGCCCCGGTGCTTGCCGCTGAGCATCAGCGCGGATGCACGCTTCTCAACCAGGCCGTCGCCATAGCCGGATTCCCCATGGCAGACCGCACAGTAGATGTTGTAGCGGTCCTGTCCACGCTCGATCAGATCCTCACTGATCATAATCTGGTCAGGGAAGTCCGTGGCGAACTTGTCGCCGATGATGCCACGATGGTAGTGATCATCCTCATTGAGCATCCCCACCGGCACGGTTCCGTCCGGCCAGTTCCGCATCACGCGGCCGTCCGCGAAGTCCGGATTGTACTGCTGCGGATTCCAGCGGTACTGGTTATCCATGTCGGGAATCACCGAGGGACGCGGCTGCCGCCAGTTCAGGTTGCGGTGCGCATAAACGATGCTCAGGGGGACCATGGAAAAGCTCGCCAGGATGATCGCGGCCCAGACATAGTTGCGCGGCACTCGCGACCAGTTGATGAACGGCTCGGCGGGGGGTTTCTGATGCTTGTTGTCTGTCATGTCAGTCCTCCAGCACCTCGAGATACGTTCCATTCTGTCCGGCGAGAAGATCGCGCGTCCTGTTCATGTCAAATTTGGGATCGTCTTTGCTGATACTGATGAAGAACCTGTCATCAGTCGCCTTACCGAATCGCTCGCTGTACATCGTGAAGTGATTGTACTGCGGCAGGCGGTTCACGCCGAGCATTCCGAAGAATGAGGCGAAGGCGGAGAACAGGATCGTCATCTCGAACATCACTGGGATGTTGGCGGGTACGCTCCAGAAAGGCTTGCCGGCTACGAAGTACTGGTAACCGGTCACCACGTTGCCCTGGTGCACAACTGCATTCATCCACCACTGGATGAACAGTCCGGTGCAGAGGCCGAGGATGCCGATGCCCAGTACGATCCACTGGACGTGTGAGGGCTTTGCTCCCATGGCGTGGTCGAGACCGTGGACAGGGAAGGGCGTATGGCAGTCCCAGTTCGTGTAACCGGCATCGCGCACATTCTGGGCCGCCGCTGTGAGGTCATCAACGTTGTCGAATTCCAGCAGGTAGCCCATGAAGGTACGCCCTTCAGTCGGTTGCTCGATAGTCATTGTTTTTGCATCAGTCTGGCTCATGCCTTGGCCTCCGCGGCTGCATTTCCCCCACCGTGTCCGGGGTGGGCCTCAGGCAGGATAGCCTTGACCTCTGCTATTGCCACGATGGGCAGGTAGCGGCAGAACAGCAGGAAGAAGAAGAAGAACAGTCCGAAACTGCCTGCCAGGGTGCACAGGTCCACCCAGGTGGGTACATAGTAGTCCCAGCTGGAGGGCAGGAAATCCCGGGACAGGGATGATACGACGATCACGAATCGCTCGAACCACATGCCGATGTTCACGAAGATCGAGACGATCCACATGATCCAAAGATTGGTGCGGGCCTTCTTGAACCAGAAGACCTGCGGAATGATCACGTTGCAGGTGACCATGATCCAGTAGGCCCAGGCATATGGTCCCGTGGCGCGGTTGAAGAACGTGAAGGTCTCCAGCGGGTTGCCGCTGTACCAGGCGATGAAGAACTCCATCGCGTAGGCGTAACCGACGATCATGCCCGTTGCCAGGATGATCTTGTTCATGTGCTCAAAGTGCTGCAGGGTGATCAGGTTACGCAGGCCGAACAGCTGGCGCGCCGGCACGGCGAGGAAGACCACCATTGCGAAGCCGCCGAAGATGGCGCCGGCGACGAAGTAGGGCGGGAAGATCGTGGTATGCCAGCCCGGGAGCTGGGAGGTGGCGAAGTCGAAGGACACCACAGAGTGGACCGACAGCACCAGCGGCGTGGCCAGGGCGGCCAGCAGCAGGTAGGCTTTCTCGTAGTGGATCCACTGGCGGTTGGAACCGCGCCAGCCGAGGGCGAACAGGCCGTACATCACCTTGCGGAGCCTGGTCTTGGCCCGGTCACGGAATGTTGCAAGATCCGGCACCATGCCCATGTACCAGAACAGCAAGGACGTCAACAGGTAGGTCGTGATAGCGAACACGTCCCACAGCAGCGGACTTCTAAACTGTGGCCAGAGCTGCTGCTGGTTGGGGATCGGGAAGATCCAGTAGACCACCCAGATACGTCCGACGTGAACCAGCGGGAAGATTCCCGCGGCGAACACGGCGAAGATCGTCATGGCTTCCGCGAAACGGTTGATGCCCGTCCGCCACTTCTGGCGGAACAGGTAGAGGATCGCTGAGATCAGGGTTCCGGCGTGGCCGATTCCGATCCAGAACACGAAGTTCACGATGGCAAAACCCCAGGCGACGGGCGTGTTGACGCCCCAGACACCCACACCGGTGGAGATCAGGTAGGCCAGCATCGCGAACAGCAGACCAAACAGCATCACCGCGCCGCCAAAGGCAATGTACCAGGCACGCGGTGCCGTGGGGTACTCCGCCACGCGCGCCACGATCTCGGTGACGTTGGCAAAGGTCTTGCCTCCGGTCACGAGGGTTGGCTGCTTGATCTGATCCCTGGTGTTATCCAGTTCAGTGCTCAGCTGGCTGAGCGGTTTTGTTATAGTCTTCGCCATATCAATTCCTAGTGCTCTGCCTCGTTATGTGTTGCGTCTTCACCATGGGTCGCAGCGTCCTCGACGCCGTGGCCGCTGTCAGCATGTCCACCGCCGTGGGCGGCATGCATGGCCATGTCAGCTGCCAGCTCTGGACTGCCGTCCGCCAGATTGCGGACGCGCGCCATGTAGCGGGTCCGGGTGCGGTTGCTGAGTTCAGCCAGGATTTCGTATGAGCGGCTGTCCGCATGCCGTTTCGAGACCTCAGCCTCGGGCATGTTGAGATCGCCGAATACTATTGCATCGGAGGGACAGGTCTGCTGGCAGGCTGTGCGGATCTCTCCGTCAACCAGTGTGCGCCCGCTGACCTTGGCTTTGATCTTGGCGTTCTGGATACGCTGCACGCAGTAGGTGCACTTTTCCATCACACCGCGGCTGCGCACCGTGACCTCGGGATTCTTCACGAGGCGTTCGGTGTCACTGATGTTCTTCTGGTAATTGAAGTAGTTGAAGCGGCGGACCTTATAGGGGCAGTTGTTGCTGCAGTAGCGGGTTCCGACGCAGCGGTTGTAGACCATGTCATTGAGGCCCTCATCACTGTGCACGGTGGCCGCGACGGGGCAGACCTGCTCACAGGGAGCATTCTCGCACTGCTGGCAGGCCACCGGCATGTGCACCGAATGGGGGCTGGCAACATCACCGGAGAAGTAGCGGTCCACGCGGATCCAGTGGAGTTCGCGGCCTTCCAGCACGCGCTGCTTGCCCACGACCGGGATGTTGTTCTCGGCGACACAGGCCACGAGGCAGGCGCCACAGCCCGTGCAGGCATTCAGGTCGATTGACATACCCCACTTGTGTCCCTTGAATTGAGGGGTCACGAATAGCTGGGTGTCAGCGGGCTGGTGCACAACATGCTGGGCAAAGTCTGGATTGGCAGCGAAATAGCGATAGTCAGCTTCGCGGATCAGTGTCGGGATGCGCCTTTCGCGCTCATTGGCACCGAGCTCATCAATCGCGTGATGGTCCTGCACCGATGCAAGATCCATCCGGCGGCCCGTCTTCTCCAGGCGGCCGCCAGCCACGAAGTTCAAGCCATCCTTGCCAATCAGCGGGAAAATGTCAGAGCCGACTCCGTCAGCGATCCGGCCCATGCCCGACTGCCCGTAGCCCATTGCCAGGGAGATGGAGCCCATAGCCTGGCCCGGAAGCACCAAGACGGGCAGCTCGGTACTGACACTGCCGAGAGTGACCCGCACGACATCGCCGTCCTGCACGCCTGCGGCCTTCGCGTCTGCAAAGCTGACAACAGCGGCATTGTCCCAGGTCAGCTTTGTGACGGGGTCAGGGGCTTCCTGCAGCCAGCCATTGTTGGCAAAGCGGCCATCCAGGATGCAGTTGTCCTGGCAGAACACCAGTTCCAGGCCCTGGTCCTGCGGTGTTGTCGCAAGGGTGTTCAGGATGGATATTCCGATTGTGTAGCTGCCGGTGTCCGCGTGTGAGAGCAGACTCGGTGAGGCAGCCGTACCGTCATGCAGGGCCCGTCGCCAGCTCTTCTCATCACCATTGCTAAGCGTTGAGAAGGTGTCCATCACGATGTCGTGAGAGCTGCGCTCATCCCCGGCACACAGTGCCAGCAGATCCACCGGGCTCATGCCGTTGTACAGCGGCTCAATCAGGGGCTGTACGATGCTGTAGTTTCCTTCCCAGCTGTATGCGTCACCCCAGCTCTCCAGGTACTCAGCCCGGGGCACGACCCAGCTTGCTACTGCGCTCGTGGCATTGGCATGGCTGGTGAGATGCACGATGTTTTCAACTTTCTTAAGGGATTCCAGCAGGCCTGCATCCGCCGGAGCATTGGCTACGGGATTTCCGCCGATGATCAGCAGCGACGTGAGTCCGTTGTTCTCAATCTCGCTGGCCAGCAGGCTGATGGCGGATGAATGGCTCGGTCTGCTCTGTACCGGGTCTTCAACATAGCGCAGTGTATGCCCGACATTCTGCATCGCCTCATTAATCAATGCGGCCAGGATGTGCACGGCAGCTGGCTGGCGGGGACCGACGGCCACCACGCCCTTGCCTTTCAGGGAAATCAGGTCCGAGGCAAGCAGCTTGATTGCTCCCATCACTTCCTCACCCAGCTGCACTCCGGCATAGCCCTGCAGCACGTTGGCCAGTTCGCCGGCCTGCGGGGGGAGGGCATGTCGCTTGTTCGTAAAGATCTCCGCAGCAAGTGCTGCCAGGGCCGGACCGACCTCAGCGCTGCGCAGGGGGCGCCTGTGGTCCGCGTTGGAACCAGTCACGCTGAGGCCTGACTCAAAGCTGTAGAGTCTGGGCGGTGCGTTCCTGTCCAGGTTGCGAGCCCTGGCGAAATCCTTGCTGTAGCGAACGCTGGCGGGATGGTTCTGCAGGAAGTCGTCGTCAAAACTGGCGATTACACGGGCTGAGGAAAGATCAAACACGGGATGGCAGGCCCGGCCATAGACAAGCTGCATGGCCTCGCGCTCATTGTCACGAGAGACGGGTTCATATTCAAACCACTTCGTCCGCCCACCCAGGCGCTTGCGCAGGGCCTGCAGGGTGGGGGAACTGCTGGCTTCGCAGAGCACGGCGAAATTCCCGGAAAACACCCGGTTGTTGCTGACCCAGTTGACGAAGGCATTGCGATCGCGCTCTGTATCAGCTCCGGTGCTGCGGTCCACATAGGACTTGAGACGGTCTATGTCATATACATTGAGCACACTGGCCTGATGCAGCATGCTGGCACCGCCCATGCTGGAGGGGTGCTTCGGGTTGCCGTCAATCTTGATCGGACGTCCGTCATAACTCGTCGCCAGCAGACCTGTGCCGTATCCATGGAGTTCCATGGTCGTGGCGAACTGTACCGGAGTACCCGGGCTCAGTCCCTCCGGCCGGTTGGCAAACGGAGCAATTTTCTCGCGCGGCCAGCTACAGCCGGTCAGGCCGACGCCAGCCAGGGCGAGGGATGCTCCCATCACTCGCAGGAAATCCCGCCGGGTCGTGTCGTTGATGGCCTCAGTGGCGACAGCGGAGAACTCCCGCTTCATCATCTCCTCGTACTCAGCGGTGCCAGCGAACTCATTGAGGCTGCGCCAGTAGGTCCGGCCGCTTCCCTTGAGCTGCTTGCGGGATATGACGCTGCTGTTCTTCATCGATGACATGTGGAGCAGTTCACCTTCGGATTTACTTGGTACTCGCCGGCAAGCTTGCTGCAGGCTTCCTCGATGCCTGACTGGGTCTTGATTCCGAGGATTTCCTCGATCGGACGCAGGTCAGTCACCATTTCACGCGGGCGGATGTTGGGCTCGGGGTCGCGGTGGCAGCTCAGGCACCAGCCCATATTGAGCGGCTCGGCCTGGTAGACCACTTCCATCTTGTCGACACGGCCGTGGCAGGATACGCAGCCGATGCCCTTGGCGACGTGGATGCTGTGGTTGAAGAATACAAAGTCCGGCAGGTCATGGACCCGGACCCATTCAACAGCCTTGCCCGTCCTGTAACTCTCGAACAGGGGCTCGAGTTTCGGACTGGCATTGTGGATGGTGTTATGGCAGTTCATGCAGGTCTGTGTCGGCGGGATGTTGGCCTTGGCCCCAGTCTCCACTCCGGTATGGCAGTAGCGGCAATCCAGGCCGAGCTCATTCACATGCAGCTTGTGGCTGTAGGGAATGGGTTGCTCGGGCATGTAGCCGACTGCCGTGTTCCGGGGAGATGTGGCGTAAAGCGTCAGCACCACAAGATACAGAAGACCGCCCGCGAATAGAATCGCGATGAGCCTCGTCACGTCATCCACCCATCTGGGGAATATTGGTTGCTTACCGTTCATGTGCGCGTATGGTCGAATATCAGCAGCCGACTGAAATCAATCAGATGCCGTGAGCTGGCAGTAAATTTACCACAGAACCAAAATGTTTGAGAACGTTTCTACGAGAAAAACATCTATAAATAGGCTGTCAAACCCTCAATTTTTAATGATGTTCCTCTTTTGAGACAAATCTGATAACTTTATGCAGTGTTGTATGAATGTACCGATCACGAGGGTTGGATCAGGAAAATCAGCCCGGATTTCGTGAAATCATTCTCAGTATTGAGAATCGTTCTCAGATATTCGGCGCAGGATTCCGGAGCCAGCATGCTACTGGATAACCCTGAATTACCCAGGGCTCTCCTGCTGCTGGAGGGTGGAATGCTGTATGCCCTGGGAGATGCTGACTGCTTTGAGCCTATGTTTAATGATCTGCTGCATGGGCAGGTAGAAGCCTTGGATCAATGGCCTCCCCGGCATATGCTCAGTGCACTGTCGCGCCAGTTTGAAAAAGAGCAGAATTGTTCGCTGTTTCTCAATACAGTGCCC
>JAHEFU010000075.1 GCA_024645305.1 Planctomycetales bacterium | reverse complement strand
AGGCCCAGGTTGTGCAGCTTACCAGTCCCGGCTACAACAACACGGATCCATATTTCTCGCGGACCTTCAGCAATGATATCGCCTTTACCAGCACCCGCCAGTCCGTAACCGGTCTGTGGAGCGTGAGCGCTGACAACCTGCTGGAGACAGAGCTGGATGAGTCCTTCGGCAGCGGGCAGTCCGATCCGGTCTTCCATCCGCTGATCGATGGACAGCTGTTATTCCAGAGCGGACGCAGCGGAAACCAGGACATCTGGCGCAAGACCATCAGCGTGATCAGCGGTGAATCGATCAATATCAACCTGACCCTGCAGCTGCTCAGTAATGAGCACAGTCCAGCCTGGAGCCCCGATGCATCATTCTTCGCCTTCATCAGCGACTTTGACGGAACTGACAACCTCTGGACCGCTGACGCTACAGGTGCGCTGCAGACGCAGCTGACCTTCCTCGATGTGGACCTTGACGATCCCGTCATTGACCCCGTCAGTGCCAACAACCGTTGCGTTGTCACCATGGATAATGGCAGCGGCGGCAGTGACCTCGTGCTGGTGGACCTCACCAGCGGCGAGATCCTGCTGAACCTCACTGGAGTGTGATCACAAATTGGCTGAAACCATCAATACCAAGCTGGGCGGACTGAGGGCCCTGCTCGTCGTCGTCCATGAACGCCAGCCGCGGGTGCAGGTGGAGCCGGGGCAGCTGGACAGCTCAGAACTGATCACGGAACTGGCGCAGCGTTATGACCGCGACGCCCTGCTGGAGAGTGAGACCGGCGACTTCCGGGAACTGGCCTCGGCCAGCGGCCTGGAAATCGTGGACATGGTTGAGATCAACCTCAAAGTGCGCCAGGCCCGCTATTTCGTCGGCAAGGGCCAGATGGAGACGATCGTGGAGCGTGCCAAGGAGGCGGAGGTGGACCTGATTGCCATATCCGCGCCGATCTCCGCCGTGCACCAGCGCAACTGGGAGGTTGACAGCGACATGGTCGTGCTCAACCGCTACGACCTGATCTTCGCGATCTTCGAGGACAACGCCGTCACCGCCGAGGGCAAGCAGCAGGTGGAGCTGGCCCAGCTGAAGTACGAACTGCCGCGGGTGATGCGCAGCTATGAGAAGCTTGACACCATCGGTGGCGGCTCAGCCGGCACAAGCACCATCGGCCCCGGCGAACAGCTCACCCAGCGGGTCAAGGACACGCACCGCAAGCGCATTGTGCAGATCGAGAAGCGCCTGGAGAAACTGCGGGGCCAGCGCGACCTGCGTCGCCAGCAGCGCGTGCGCAGCGGCCTGTTCACTGCCAGCATCGTGGGCTATACGAACGTCGGCAAGAGCACGCTGCTCAACCGGCTGACGAAGGGTGGGGTGCTGAGCCGCGACCAGTACTTCGCCACCCTGGACCCCACGGCCCGTTCAATGCACCTGCCGGATGGTAGCAAGGTCCTCCTGACGGACACCGTGGGCTTCATCGCGGACCTGCCGGCGGAACTTGTGACGGCCTTCCGCGCCACATTGGACGAGATGGCGGGCAGCCACTTGCTGTTGCACCTGGCAGATGCCTCACACATCCGCGTCGTGGACCAGATTGCCGCCGTGCGCACCATCGTGCAGCAGATCGGGCTGGAGGAAATGCCGGAATTGCTGGTCTTCAACAAGATTGACAAGGCGGATCCCGAGGAGCTGGAGCAGCTGCGGGCGGCCTACCCGGATGCCCAGTTCATCAGCTCGATCAACGGTGACGGGATTGCCGAACTGCTGCAGCGCCTCATCAGGCAACGCCAGGATCAGCCCCATCCCCTGCGTCCGCCGTCTAAGGAAGAAGAACTGGCGAAGATCATGGAGGACTGAAAGGGTTTACTCGACTGATCAGCCTTCGCGCAGCATCTCCTGCAGGCGTGTCAGTCCCATGACCATGTTGTCCTCAGGGGGACCGAAGCTGAAGCGCACCCAGTGTTTGTAAGGGTGCTCGCTGTCTCGTTCATGGCGCGGGTCCACGTTGAAGAAGCGCCCGGGCACCGTCATTACCTTTTTGTCAATCGCCCTGAAGAAGAAGTCATCGGCATCATTGAGACCCCTTGGGAGATTGGCAATGCAGGCCCAGACGTAGAATGTGCCCTGTGGGGCCAGTGCCGGCTCGATCCCCATTTCAGCGAGCATCCTCAGCATGATCCCGCGCTTGCGGGCGAACACCTGGCGCAGTGCCGTGGTTTCCTGCTCGGCGCGGGCAGGCTGCAGCACCTCCAGCGCGGCGCGTTGCACAATGCGGCTCGGACCGCCGTCAATCGCCGATGAACTGCGGTTGATGGCTTCGATCATTTCGCGCGGTCCCAGGGCCCAGCCGCAGCGCCAGCCGGGGTAGCGGAAGCTCTTGGTCAGGCCGTCAATGATGATCTGCGGATCCTGCTCCACGTCGTCAACATATGCCGCGGCCGAGACAGGCCCACTGCCGGGGCCGCCATCCGCGCTGTAGATGAAGTGTGAATAGAATTCGTCATGGATCATGGAACAGGCGTTGTCCCGCCCGATGGCGCAGTAGCGCTCCAGCTCCCCGCCGCTGATCACGTTGCCGGTCGGGTTGCAGGGATTGCTGTAGATGAAGGCCCTGACGCCGTTGTCACGCACGGACTGTTCCAGCTCGGTGGCGGGCACGCGGAATCCGTTTTCCTCGCGGCCCGTCAGCAGCACAGGTCTGAGCCTGTGTGCATGATAGCCGATCAGGTCCTCGTAGGCGGTGTAGTCCGGCACCTGGTATCCCAGCGCGCCATCGGCCAGGGCTGCCACCACCCGCGTCAGCGCCAGGCGCCCACCGCTGGCAACGCTGACATTGTCCCTCGTGTACTTGCTCGACTTTCCCTGCCGGTACAGCCGGTTGTAGTGCTCCGCGATAAGCTGACGCAGTTCATCCGTGCCGCCCAGCGGTCCATAGGCATGGTCACCCGGCTGCAGTGCCACATCCATCAGGCGCGGGGGCGCACCAGCCATCTCGCCGACCTCCGGCTGGCCCTGGCCCAGGTTGCTCCAGTCCGGATGGCCGTTGTAGAAGCCGCGCTTGTGGGCTTCATGCACGACCCAGATCACGCCCATGTAGGGCACTTCGCGGAAGGAACCCCGCGTGGACGCTATCGGCTGCTGTTCACTGGACAATGGCTGCTCCTCTGACAGATGGGAGCACTGATTATACGGTGAGGCCAGCCTTGCAGCTGTCGGTCTGGAATCAGCCGGCGCTGCTGACCAGTTTGGCGTTGAGCTTCACCGGCACGCTGGCCAGGGCCCGGCTGATCGGGCAACCCTTGCTGGTTCCCTCTGCAATCTCCTGGAATTTAGCGGCCTCGATTCCCGGAATGTCCGCATTGCAGTTCAGCTCGATCAGGTCCACCGTGGGCTTGCCGTCCACGAAGTTCAGGTGTACATTGGCGTGTGTGTTGACGGATTTGACCGTGTAGCCGGCCTCACTCAGGTCTGCGCTCAGGGCCATGCTGAAGCAACCGGCATGTGCCGCGCCTATCAGTTCCTCGGGGTTTGTTTGATCACCTGTCTCGAAACGGGACACGAAATTGTATGGTCCCTTGTAAGCCCCGCTTTCCAGTTCCACGGTGCCCTTGCCACCCTTCAGGTCACCATTCCACTCAGCCTTCGCATATCTTACCGGCATAACTTCCTCCGCGTTACTTTGATAGGGAAGTACTACCGCGCCGGTCAGCTGGCTGTTGCAAGTCCAGCAAAATTACTGCAGCGGATGTGGCCGTTCCAGGATTGCCAGCACACGGCTGTAGGCATTGAGCTCGGCCTGCTGGTCGGCATCTCCCTGGTCGGGGGAGGCACTGACCGCTGCCAGGCGGAAGATGATCGCTCGGTACAGCAGGGAGTCAGTCACCCCGGCCTCCCGGCTCAGCTGCAACACTGCCTCTGGCGCGCCATGCCAGGCGATGGCGTCAGCCACGGCAATCGCCAGGGCCCAGGCCATCGGCCGCCAGTAGGGGGAGAAGTCGATCACGGCGGGCGCGCGGCCTGCCTCATACAGCAGGTTGCCGGCAATATCGCCGTGGATCAATTGCCGTGGCAGCTGGCGGTCCGCCTGATCACAGACGGACTGCAGCCGTTGAATGGCGTCTGCCAGGTTCCAGCGCTCATTGATCCGCTCTTCCGCCCATGCGATGCGGTCCGCCATGGCCCAGTGATGCCGTTCGGTTGCCAGGAATCCCGGTGGATCGAGATGTGCAATCGCCGCATGGAAACGCTGGCAGGTATCCAGCAGGGACGACCAGTCGCCGTCATTCTCATGCCGGCCAGGAACGTACTGCCAGGCGGACCAGCCTTCATGTACATAGCTGCCGGATGCCGCAGCCAGCGGCCGGGGAATCCGGAAGCCCTGTGCGGGGAGTTGCGCATACAGCTCCGCGATCCACTGGGCTTCCAGCGGATCATCCACCGGACGCAGGATGGCGCTGGTTACGGACCAGCTGCGGCCTCGGCCGTCCGCCAGCAGACGTGCAGGAACAGCGGGCAGGCCGAATGCGGCCAGGATTTCCGGGGAAGGTGCCTTCTGTATTGATTCCATGCTCATAGCTCTACCTGATGATGCCACTAATATCGTGGCAGAGGTTAAAGAGCCGATTAGATTATCCCAGGGATGCAGGATTCAGCCGGATCTGCATGAAAATCACTCAGGCTCCAGTATCAGACGCTCTTCTTGATTGGGAGTTACATGGAACATTGGCGAGGGGAGTGGAATCCAGCGTCTCACATTGAGGAGTTACTGTAGATTTCAACCAGCCAGCCGTAAGTGGCTGCAGGCAGGTGTTATCGACAGGAGGGGCCAAAGAAAGAAGAATATCGGGCGGGCGAGATTCGAACTCGCGACCCCTAGTCCCCCAGACTAGTGCGCTAACCGGACTGCGCCACCGCCCGACATTGGACGGATATTATAACCGCCGCATCTCAGCCTGGAATCCGCAATTCAAAGGGTCGGACAAATAGCAGAAAAAAAGGGGAGCCCCGCAGGACTCCCCACTGTCCCGAAATGTTATTCAGTCGCCTCTTCCATGTCCAGCATGACGAAGCTGAAGCTGGAAGTACTCAGTCCGGCTCCGTCATTGAGCGCTTCGGTTCCAGCGATCGGAATGCTGACGGAAACGAATACGTATCTGGATTCAGGAGTGATCGCCACCTGGAATTCCAGGTAGGAGCTGCCGAATTCATTGAAGGTGGCAAGCAGCGACGGACTTTCCTCACCCTCCTGACCAGGCATCGATCCGCCACTGAGGCTGATGGAAGCCTCCAGCGGGTCATGGGTGGGACTGTAGAGATCCAGCGCTACGGTGATCTCACCGTTTGCATCCGGACGGACCTTGCCATCAGCATCCCTGACGGGAACGATGCTCAGGCCGATCGCCGGAATCACGTTGGCACTGTCCATGAAAAAGCGCAGATTTTCCGCCAGGTGCTCATCCACGCTCATACTTGTCTGGATGGTGCCGGCGGGATTGATGAGGACCGTCGTAGGGAAGCCCTTGATGTTCCAGTCCGCCTTGTTTGAAAGGTCGGTTGCCTCACGGTGGTCCCAGATCACCGTGTGCTCGATCCCATACTCGCGGATGACACGGTCGAGCTCGGACTGGCGGTCAGGAATGTCATGGGAAACGGTGACTACTTGGAAGTCACTGCGGTCCCTGAGTTCTGCGGTCTGCTCGATGAGGGAGGGCAACTGCCCCATGCAGGGTCCTCACCAGGTAGCCCAGTTCTCAAGCAGGATCCACTTGCCTTCAAAGTCCGCGATGTCAACCCAGTCTCCACTGACGCGGTCCACGCCGTACAGGGGCAAAGCGCGGTTGCCGGCGTCGGCCTCAAAGGCCACAGCAGGGGTAGCCCCCAGCAGGACCGCGACGAAAATGATCAGTTTCAGGAATCGCATTTCTTACCTCCGCTGCTAGATTAGCACCGGGAAGTAACATGCGTATCAATGAATGGAGGGTTCGGTCCGCTCTTCGTCGACTTCCTCCACCTTAATTGCTTCCAGCTCACGCACGGGAACGGAGTCGAGGATGCTCTTTACAATATTTACGTCAGTCTTGCTCATAAGAGTCATGGATTCTTCTCCAGCAAAAGATCAAACAGTCACTTCAAGTAGCCGCTCGGTTTCAGCCTAAGCGGTCGCAAAACATTCTATTACATAAACCTTTTCATTGCTACCAATTACTTCCAGCACTGGATTGCGGCGCAGTTCTGAGAGAATCACTTCAAAATCCCAGTGGGCTTCAAACTGGTTGCGGATGGCGGACTCTTCAAACTGGTGTGCCTTGATCTCACTTGTGTACATTTCTTTTCCCGATTCGATGAATTGGGGTTTCATTGCCGAAACCGCTTGTATTACCCGGCGGAGCCAGACAGTAAACAGGCAGTCTGTACTTGCTCTGAATTTGGGTGGATCCTGGATTCCCAGCAGGATCCACAGCTACCAGCCGGGGTTCAGTCAATAGGGACGGGAAGCGGAAACCAAGGTTACGGCCATTCGGAAAGGTACCGAAGTTTAACTCTTGCGCTGGCTTGAGCCAGTCAGCTCACGGTGGCGGAAACAACTCACAACGTGGTCATTCACCATCCCCGTGGCCTGCATGTGCGCATAGACGATGGTCGGTCCGACGAACTTGAAACCGCGCGCCTTGAGGTCCTTTGAATAATGCGCTGCCAGCTCCGTCTGTGCGGGAATCTCCCCCATGTCCTGCCAGCGGTTAATGAGTGGCCGCCCATCCACGAAACCCCAGTTGTAGACATCGAAGCTGCCGAACTCCTCCTGTACCTTGAGGAAGGCCCGGGCATTGGTCACGCTGGCCTCCAGCTTCATCCGGTTGCGGATGATCCCGCTGTCCTGCATCAGCTTTTCGATGCGGGCCGGAGTGAATCGTGCCACCTTCCGCGGGTCGAATCCGTGGAAGGCCTTGCGGAAGTTCTCGCGTTTGCGCAGGATGGTGATCCAGCTCAGGCCGGCCTGGAAACCCTCCAGCAGCAGGAACTCGAACAATGTGGTGTCGTCGTGAACCGGTACACCCCATTCCGTGTCGTGATACTGCACATACAGGGGATCAGCACCGCACCAGCCGCATCGTTCACTCTGCTTCGGCAAGTTCCTCACCTTCAGCTGGCCCGGGGTGCAGCGTTTCCAGCTCAGCCATGCCCGTGCCGAAGAAATACTCCATGATGCCCAGCACCTCGTCCTCTGGTGCTCCCTCAGGCTTGAAGCGGCAGGACCAGACGAAGTGGCAGCCGCCCTCGGGATCCTCATTGATCTTCATCGTGCCCACATAGTCCCGGAAGGGGAAACTGCTGTCTGTGATGGAGTACTTGTAACTGCGGATCTCCGGTTCATAGCGCAGCAGTTCCTCCTCGACCCACATGTCACCTTCAATCTTGATGCTGCGTTTTGCCCCGGGCAGCTCGCCGCTTGTTTCGCAAGAGGTGATCATCGGCAGGAAGGCATCGACGCGGTTCCAGTTGCCAACTGTCTGCCACAGTTCATCAGCGCTTACGTGAAACGATGCCTGCATCACAAATTCTGTCATCTCATTCTCCGGTAGTGAAATCGAGCGCTGATTCTATATCGCGACCGAAGGCTTTTACCAGTAGCCGGATTGGAATGCTCGTTAATCAGCAAGATTGTCCAGGCACAGTTTCTGTGGCAGGTTCCGCGCACCCTCGCGCCGGGTCAGGCCTCTGGCCCTGTCGCCGACGCGCAGCAGGAATCTGTGGACGTCCTGCGCGTACCGCATTGAAGCCTCGCGCAATACCAAGCCGAGGCCTTGCGGATGAAAAACTCCCTCTCATGGAGGCGGGACTCCCAGGTATCCCAGCAGGAGCTGTTCCAGAGCTGTTGCACCATGCGGTACAGCTCCTTGTCTTCCAGCCGCGATCGTCCGGGAAACACTTTGCGGTACAGCCGATTGAGCACTGGTGCACGCAGGCCGTGGAACATCAGCTGTGACCTGTGGTACTTGCGATGGAACTCCGCATGCTGCGTATCCGTATTGGCATGCAGCCCTCTGCGCAATGCCAGCACACGCGGGTCAGTCTGTCAGGAGGATTCGGGCATGCCCAGATGATAGGGCAGGGGCTCAGCGCAGCAGCAGCATCGAGAACACGAGATCCGCGAAGCAAACCACGGCGGCGACGATTGACACCTTGTTCATCACGCGCGGCAGCATGAAGCCACCCAAAAGGAGGATCAGCGCACCGGCACCGACGCCGATCACAATGGCAGCGAGGATGTTGTCCGGCAGCTTCAGGTAGTTGTCAACGTAGAAATGCAGGCCGGCCACCAGCACACCACTTGTGGCGGCCAGCGGGAAATAGCGGCGCGAGCGCGTCTGGTCCATCTTGGTCAGGCTGAATCCGATGTAGACCATGGTCATGTGGATCAGCAGGTAAACGAAAATCAGTTCCAGCATCAGCCCTGCTCCAGTTCCGCCCGCTGCCATTTTGATCACAGAAGATATCCACTCGTGCCGGGAACAGCGTGCGGCCGGCCTTGAGGAGCTGGCCGCGGGCCATGATGCGCTCTCCGATGCCCGGGCTGATCAGGTTGATCTTGAACTCCGTGGAGAGCATGGACCAGCCGGCGGGCAGCATGGAATATGCGCTGTAGCCCCCCGCTATGTCCGCAGCGGTGGCAATCACACCCGCATGGAAATAACCGTGCTGCTGGCCCAGGTCCTTGCGCCAGGGCACGATCACTTCGACCGCACCTGGCTGGATACTGCCGAGTTTCGCACCGATCAGGCGCAGGAAGCTCTGGGTGGCGAAGGAATCGCGCACGCTCTGCACATAGTCAGGATTGCGGGGAGTGAACTGATTCACGGGCAGAGTATATATGACAACCGGGCTGACAGGCCAGATGCAGCGTCCTGCAGGAGAAGCACATCTTATTGGTGGCCTGGCCTGCGTCAGATGATGCTCTCCAGTCAGGCAGAAAAAAGGGAGCCCCTTGGGACTCCCTTGTCGAATACACGAATTAGGCTTCAGGGAATGGCAATGTTGGAGCCGAAGCTGACCGTGATCCCTTCACCTTCATTGAGCTCCTCGGATCCTGGATAGACAGCCTGCGCCATCACATATATCGCATCAGCTTCACCGTAGTCGCTGATGCTGAAACTGCTGGTTTCATCGGCGAACCACTTGAAATCCTGTGTAAAAGAGTAGTCATGGCCCTCTTCGCCCAGGCTGATGTATTCGCGGTCCAGCGGTCGTCCCTCGTGATCCGGGTCATTTTCCTCATCCCACTTGAACACCACGCGATAGGCTTCTACCTTGATATCCAGGCTGCGGTGCTGGCTGGAGTACATGGCCAGGTCCACATTGATGGAACCGTCATCCTGCAGGCTGGCATTGCCACTGAGGTCAATCACACCAGCGGCCTCACCGTTCTCGATGAAATACTCCAGCACCTGCTGGAAATCCTCACCGGCCCGCAGGTCGGCCACGATATCCCCCTGGGGGTTGATCAGCACCGTGGTCGGGATGCCCCGGATGTTCCAGTCGTCGACATTGCCCCGGTTGGCATCGCCGTTCTGCCAGATCACCGGGTAGCTGATGTCATGCTCGTCAATCACATCCAGCAGGGGAGCCTTGTCCCGGTCGTAGCTGGCGGTGATCATCTTCAGCCTGCCATCATTGATCAGTTCGCGGGTGCCGGACACTACCTGAGGCAACTGCCTCATGCAGGGTCCTCACCATGTGGCCCAGAATTCCGCCAGCACCCATTTGCCGCGGTAGTCAGCCATGTCCACCCAGTCGCTGCTGACGGCTTCCGTGCCGTACAGCTCCGGTGCGCGGTTGCCGGGTTTGGCCTCAAACTGCGCACCGGCCACCGCAGGCGTTGCCAGCAGCAGCAATGCTGCCAGGATAGGTATGTATTTTCTCATGCCAGTCTCCACATTATGCGTATTCAAGTTCCAGTGCCAGGTCGCTGTACGAGCCTAGCTGTCGAAGCTGACCCGGCCGCGGTCGCTGACCCACAGGCCTTCTCCATCGAACATATCCTCTGTGCCAGGCAGCAGTACGCGGATGCTGTAGCCCATCATCGCCGATCCGTCCACCGCCGAAATCCTGTGGCTGAACACCTTGTCACCGAATTCGCCGAACAGGGCACTGGCGGAGATTTCAGCATTCTCCTCGTCTGCCTCGATGTAGTCGCGGCTGACCGGGCGGCCTTCGTGTTCCGGGTCGTCGTCAGCGTAGTGGTTGATCACATGGTAGTAGTCAATCTCGTAAGTCAGGGGTGCATGGTCGGGGCTGAACAACTCCAGGCTGATGTCGACCGTGCCATCGCCGTTGTCAGTCGCATTACTGCTCAACCCGATCGGCGCATAGTTGCCGTCTCCACCCACGAAGAAATCCAGGGCCGGTCCCAGCGTCTCGCCGCGCAGGTTGCTGGCCACGATCACACCCTGGGGATTGATCAGGAATGTTGCCGGAATGGAGTTGATGCCCCATTCCCTGGACTGCACCGTATCCCAGCCGCCACCGTCATAGGTGCAGGGATAGTCGATTCCATGCTGCTTGATGTACTTGTGCAGCAGGTTGGTCGTGCTGTCGGCATCGAGGCTCACGGCAAACACCTGGAAATCCGCATGCTCAGCCGCAACCCGGCGGGTCTCCGTAAGCATGTTGGGAAGTTCACCGATACATGGTCCGCACCAGCCTGCCCAGAAATCGAGGAAGATCCACTTCCCGAGGTGGTCTGAGAGGTTGGCCACGCCGCCGTTGACCACGTCTCGGCCACTGATCTCATTCGCCCGATCGCCAACGTTTGGAGTATACGCCTGTGCCGGGATTGCGGCAAACAGCATAATCAGGGTAAGTATTACAATTCTCATCTTAAGCTCCGCTTCCTACGGGGACACCTGTGCGGTATCCGCAAAATGGATAGAACGCTTATTATCCCAGAAAACGAAAATGGCGGCAAATCGCCGCCATTCTCTTCTTGTTCTCATTTACAAGAGGCTCGCGCTGCTGAACTGTCGCTGTCCTCAGTTCACCCGGACGATGACGGTGTCATCGTCCGCCAGGGCCAGCGGGTTCGCGCTCTGGATCAGCGCCGTGGCCTGCCCGTCATTCTCGATGCGCAACAGCTGCAGGAAATAATTGCCGCCCCGCACGAACTCACTTGTCTCGGCATAGCCCTGCAGGTCTGTGGACTGCACGGTGATTTCCACAGTTTCCGGATGCTGGTCACTGGGATCACCCACCAATCCAGGGAACAGTTCGTTCTGTGAGACCACCTGGTCCACGATAGCGGAGAGGTTCCAGGGCTCATACATCTGCAGACGGAAGCGCCGGTCCGGATCAAGCACCTGCAGCACGATCGGGTCATCATTGCCGTCGCGCACCTGCACTCTCACCTCGTGGTTGCCACTGCGGCCCATCCGCATGCTCATGGCGATGCTGCCGTTGCCATCGTTGTCCTGGCCGTAGTCATAGGCAAAGCCGTGATCCGGATGGAAGGCGCAGACGATGCCGTAGAGCGCCACTGCCCCTTGAATCTGGAAGATCCCGGAATCGCCGGTGATCACATACTTCGGCTGGCCCAGGTCGTTATTCATCGGGCTGGGGATGCCGCCCAGGGACTGCGCGGAGGCTGCCACGACGAGCACGCCCTCCAGGGGATTGCCGTCTTCATCCATCACCACGCCACTGACTTCGCTCGAAAGCGTGGCCTGCAGCACGAAGTCCGTTTCCTGGTCCTTCAGCTCAATATGGCCCTCGAAGCTCTCCGTCAGGACCTGGCCTTCGAAGACTACCCGGATCGTATAGTTCACATCCTTGTGCCAGCGATAACCGATCTCATATTCACCGAGGTTATTGGTTTCGTCACTGAAGCTGAGCAGGTCATCGTCACCGTTGACTTCCGCGCGCACCTGCACCAGCACCCCGCCGACCGCATCGCCCTTGGTATCGACGACGCGTCCGGACCACTGGCGCTTGGGC
>JAHEFU010000074.1 GCA_024645305.1 Planctomycetales bacterium | reverse complement strand
CGCCTGCTGGATCATCATCATCACATCCTGGCCCTCCACCGCATCGTAGGGCAGGAAGAACCCGCCGACGATCGTATACAGGCAGTACAGGATGACAATGGCGGTGTTGATCATCAGCGGAATGTTGTTGTTGGCAAACAGCAACTGTCCGCGGTCCATATTGACTTCGATTTCATTCTCGGCGTAGATGATGTGCTTGCGGGTCCGGCGTTCCAGGCCACTGCCATCCGTCAGGTAGATTTCTTCGAATGTCATTTCACCGCTCTTGCCGGCATCACGTTCAATGCGGTCAAGTGTGCGTGCCAGGAGTTCGTCCTCGGCAATCCGCTCCACCCCGAAGCTGCGGACATTTTCCACCCATTTGCCGGTGAACTGGAATATGACAAAAGCCAGTACTACATAGACGAATATGAAACCGCCCAGCACCGGCAACTGGTCGCTGAACCACTTTGCGGCCTCGAGCGGCAGGAGGAGCGGTGGTAACAGCGCAAGGATGGTCAGGATCAACCTGTACTGCAAGGCATGCTTGTGATACTCCCTGCCAAGCTGCGGGAGCAGTTCAGCCAACTTGCTCCAGTCCAATGCGTGTTCCACAATAGACATTATATGTCATTTGCATGTCCTGTGCATTTCCCCGCATGTACTCCCCTTGTCAACTTAACCGAGATTTAACCATTGACGATCAGAGTCTGGCAGGAAACGCAGCGCATTTCAACATCCCCCGGAGGGTATGCAAAGACATAGAAGAAGACTGTCTGCCCGGCCCACTGCGCTGGAACTTCAAGTTCAATACGGAACCTGCCCTGCCCCGGCCCTCGGCTGGCAACCACGCCATCCGGTTGCCGGGCCTGGCCGTCAAACACATCTTCATGCAGTGGAATCTGGAAGCTTTCCTGTGGCAATGTGTAAAAGGGCGGCAGGGCATTGAGCTGTGCCGGATCCAGGGGCTGGGGCTGGTCGTGCAGGCCGATTCCGATATAGCCCGCTTCCACTCCGTGTGCGAACTGGCCACTGAGCAGCAGGCTGTCCCCGACCTGCAACTGCTGTGGCAGGCGGCTGTAATCACCCCGCTCACATATGAACTCACTGACCGCCGCCATGGTGTAAATCTCGCCCTCATGGGCTAGCTCAAACGCACTGCCCATATGGGTCGCCTGGGGACTGAGCATGGTCCGGAGATGCTGCGGACTGTCCATGTACTCCCTGTGAAAGGTCCGCACCAGCCGCTCCGTGAGCAGCAGTGGCCGGTTGATTTCCAGCAGGATGAGGTTCTCCTGCACATAGTCCGTTCCGCCCAGGCGGTTATAGCGTTCCACGGGGTTCAGGCCATCCGTGTCGTAGTGTGAACTGTAGCGCAGCCTGACCATCTCCCGCGCATGCCGCCTGGCCATGTAGGCCGCCAGGTCCAGCTGCCCAAGCTCCTGCAGGCCCGCTTCACGGCGTGCATCATTGCATAACTCCCGCAGCAGCTCATTGGCCTGGTCCTCGCTGATTTCGTCGCTGGAGTCACCATACAGGGCCAGCAGCTCGGTCTGAGTGAGCAGCTGATCCTCGCGTGCAAAACCGGGTCCAACGCTTAATGCGAGTAAAACGAGGAGACTGAACAGCAATCTGATCATTCGGTTTTATATAATAGTGGGTTCATGCCTGAAAGACCGACACTGGTGATGGATGTAATGGGCGGCGACCTCGGGGTCTCCGAAATGCTGCACGGAGTGGCTGACTTCTGTGACGTGATGCGCGGCAAGGAGTTCGATATTGTCGTGGTCCACAGTGTGGGCGACGGGATCGACTCCCTGCGGCAGCAGCTGGCCCTGCAATCCCTTGACGCTCCAACACATTCAGTGCGCTTCGAATTCGCTCCGGACCTGGTGCCCAAGGAATTCAGCAGCCCCGTGGATGCCTTCAAGAAGTTCCCCAACAGCAGCATCCGCCGCTCGATGGAGATAGCAAAGGAGCACAAGCGCAGCGTGGTGGTCAGTCCCGGCACGACGGGGCTCGTGATGACGGCCGGGCTGTTCACGCTGGGCCGGGTGCGCGGCATTGACCGTCCGCCCATCGGCACTCCGCTGCCCACCCACAAGGGTGACATGTGGTTCGTGGACGGTGGCAGCAACGTGGACTGCAAGCCGGTGCACCTGCACCAGTTCGCCGTGCTGGCCCATCTGTTCGTGAAAACCCTCTACGGGAAGCAGAACCCGCGCATTGCCCTGCTGAGCAACGGCACGGAAGTATACAAGGGCAATGCCCTCGTACGGGAAGCCCGGGCCCTGATCGAGGCTGACCCGAACCTGAACTGCGTAGGATATGTGGAAGGCCACTCCCTGTTTGACGGGGATGTGGACATCATGGTCTGCGACGGATTCCTGGGCAACGTGACGCTCAAGCTCGCCGAGGGAGTCGGTTCCTTCATGGCGGATACCATGCGCAGCACACTGAAGCGCAACCTGTTCACGGCACTGGCAGCCAAGCTGTTCCTCGGTCCGGCCCTGCGGCAGGTCCGCGCCCGGACGGACTACGCCCAATGGGGCGGCGCGCCCCTGCTGGGGCTGAAGGGCAATGTGATCATCTGCCATGGGCGCAGCAATGCGCTGGCCATCCGCAATGCGCTGAAGGTCGGCTATGAACTGAGCCGCAAGGACCTAGTGCACGAGGTTGAGGAAATGATGGCTGGATACAGTTCCGGACTTGCGGAATAGGCCGGGCAATATTGCACTGATGTCATAATGTTCCCCACCTTATGAATAACGTGGTAATACGCAGCTCGGGCCGCTACCTGCCTGAGAAGGTCATTTCAAATGACCATTTCGCCCAGTTCCTGGACACCAGCGACGAATGGATCCAGGAACGCACGGGCATCCGGGAACGGCGCTTTGCGGGCCCGGATGAGAAAAACTCAGACATGGGCACAGCTGCGGCCAGTCAGTGCCTGGAGCGAGCCGGGCTCGCGGCGGATGATGTTGACCTGATCATCTGCGCCACCGTGACCGGAGACCGGATATTCCCGGCTACGGCAAACTTCATCCAGGAGAATCTCGGCAACCACAGCGCCTGGTCCTTCGACGTGAATGCGGCCTGCGGAGGCTTCGTCTACGCCCTGAGCATCGCCTACGGCCTGCTGGCCAGCGGTATCAATAAGCGTGCGCTGGTGATTGGTTCGGAGAAAATGACCTCAATCCTGGATTTCACTGATCGGGCCACCTGCGTATTGTTCGGTGACGGCGCGGGAGCCCTGCTGCTGGAGGCCGTTGATCCGGCGGACAATCCGCAGGGCTTCGGCATCAAGCATTTCGAACTCGGCACCGACGGCTCGCTGGCCTACAAGCTCTGGCAGCCTGACGGCGGCAGTGCTCACCCCCCCAGCCCCGATAGCCTGCTGCGCCACGGCCATTACGTCCACATGTCCGGTCGCGAGGTATATACGAACGCCGTGCGCAAAATGGACCAGATTGTGGAGGACGTGATCGCCAAGGCCGGCTTCACGCCGGAGGACATCGACTGGTACGTGCCGCACCAGGCCAACAAGCGCATCATTGACAGCGTGCGTGAGCGGCTCGGGATGCCGGAGGAGCGTTTCGTGCTCAATATCGACCGGTATGGCAACACAACTTCCGCCACGATCCCCATCGGGATTGATGAACTCTATACTGATAACAAGCTGGCTGACGGCCAGAAGCTTGTGCTGATGACATTCGGCGCGGGCTTCACCTGGGGCTCCACCTACCTGGAATGGGGCTACCCCCCGGCCGGAGGCGGTGCTAAATGACAATGATATCCAGAGAGCTGAAAGGCCTCGGGCAGACAGGGGCGAAAGCATGAGCCTGGCAGTGGTTTTCCCCGGACAGGGCAGCCAGCGTGTCGGGATGTGCCAGGACTGGATGGACATCCCGCAGGTGGCGGAAACGTTCAATCAAGCGGATGCGGCCCTGGGCTTCAGCCTCTCCCGGCTGTGCTTTGAGGGACCGGAGGATGAGCTGAAGCTGACCTCCAACCAGCAGCCGGCGATCCTCACGGCCTCCATTGCCATCTTCCGCGCCATCCGCGAGCAGCTGCCCGCAATCAGCTGCATGGCCGGGCACAGCCTCGGCGAGTACAGCGCCCTCGTAGCTGCCGGCTCGCTGGACTTCGGGGATGCCGTGCGCATCGTGCACCGGCGCGGACAGCTGATGCAGGACGCCATGCCGGCAGGCACGGGAGCGATGGCCGCCGTGATCGGACTCAGCGCCCAGGCTATTCGTGACATCAACTCCCAGCTGCGTGCGGCCCGCCCGGGGGAAGTCCTGACCGAGGCGAACTACAACAGCCCCGAGCAGACCGTTGTCAGCGGGCATGCCGCGGCGGTCCATGCCGCTATGCAGGCCTATTCCGCGGCAGGTGCGAAGCGCGTGATTGAACTGCCCGTCAGCGCTCCATTCCATTGCGAACTGATGATCGAGGCCGCAGACAGACTGCAGCCACTGCTGGAACAGACGAATTTCAGGCCCGCACCCCTGCCGGTGATCGCTAACCTCACGGTGCAGCCCTATCCGGCGGATCCCGCCATGTACCCGATGCAGCTGCACGCGCAGATCTACAACCCCGTGCGCTGGACGGACACCGTTGACTGGTTCATTGCCAACGGAGTGAGTGACCTGCTGGAGGTCGGCCCCGGCAAGGTGCTGCGCATGCTGACGGTGAAGACAACAAAGGACATCCGCACTGCCAATGTCGACAGCCGCGCGGATGCGGACACCCTGGCCGGCTGGCTGGAGGAATGCGCATGACGAACGGACCGATGCAGCTTGAGGGACGTGTCGCCCTGGTGACGGGTGGTGCGACCGGTATCGGCGCGGCCTGCGTACGCAAGCTGGCGGCAGCCGGCGCGCAGGTCGGGATCAACTACCTGGACAGCGCCGAACAGGCTGCCAGCCTGGTACAGGAGATCGAGGCTGCCGGCGGCAGCGCATTCACGCTGCAGTTTGACGTGACCAGCAGCCAGGCGGTGGCCGAGGGCTTCAGGCACCTGAAGGATAGCTGCGGGCGGCTGGACATCCTAGTCAACAATGCCGGCATCCGGCTGGACGGCCTGGCCATGACGATGAAGGATGAACAGTGGCGCGAGGCCCTGGCAGTGAACCTGGACGGTGTGTTCTACTGCTGCCGCAATGCCATAGCACTGATGCGCAAGGCCGGAGGTGCAATCGTGAACGTCGCCAGTGTGGCGGCCTTCGCCGGCAGTGCCGGGCAGGCCAACTACAGCGCTGCCAAGGGCGGCGTGGTCAGCCTGACACGCAGCCTCGCACTGGAATACGGGCCACGCAACATCCGCATCAACTGCGTGGTACCCGGCCTGATAGACACGCTGATGACAAAGACGCTGAGTCCCGAGCTGCGGGCGGACTTCGAAAGCCGCATCCCGTTAGGGCGATTTGGCAGTCCCGAGGAGGTGGCCAGCTGTGTGCTGTTCCTTGCGGGAAATGATTCGACATACGTCACCGGAGCCTGCCTGCACGTAAATGGCGGCGGCTATCCGGCCTGAAGACGGAGGATATGGAAATGGAAAGACGCAGAGTAGCAATTACCGGACTTGGGGCCGTCAGTGGCTATGGTGCGGGCGTGGATGTCCTGACGGACAATGCCTTCGCCGGCCGCAGCTGTGTGAGCCGCATCAGCGGCTTTGACCCGGCTGCATTCCCCTGCCAGATCGGTGCTGAATGCCCCGACTTCGACGCACCTTCCTACTTCAAGGAACCACGGGATGCCCGGCGCTTCGAGCAGAGCATCCTGCAGGCCACAGCTGCCGCGAAGATGGCTGTTGAGGACTGCGGACTGCAGTTTGAGGGTGACCTGAAGAATCGCACGGGTGTGTTCATCGGCAGCGGCATCGGCGGCCTGCGCACCCTTGAGGAGCAGATCATGCGCAGCGTGGAGAAGGGTGCTGAGCGGATCTCCCCGTTCTTCATCATCAACGCGATTGCCAACATGCCCGCCGGGGTCGTGGCCCGGGAGTGGGGCGTGCATGGCCCCTGCTTCTGCGTCACGAGTGCCTGTGCCACCAGCGGCCACAGCATCGGCGAGGCCGCCCTGGCAATCCGGCACGGCCGCACCGATGTGATGATCGCGGGCGGGACCGAGGCCGCACTGAACCAGGTGGGCATCGGCGGATTCTCCACGCTCAAGGCCCTGTGCTTCGACTTCAACGATGAACCCGAACGCGGCAGCCGGCCGTTTGACAAGCGCCGCAGCGGCTTCGTGATGGGCGAAGGCGGGGGCGTGCTGATCCTCGAGGAGTGGGAGCACGCTATGGCGCGCAATGCGAAGATCTACGCCGAGCTTGTCGGCTATGGTGCCAGCGCTGACGCACACCATGTCACGGCTCCGCCGGAGGACGGCGCCGGAGCCCAGCTGGCAATGCGCTGGGCCATGGAGGACGCGGGCGTGCAGCCCGGGGACGTGACATACATCAATGCCCACGGCACGAGCACGCCGCTCAATGACCGTGCGGAGACCGCCGCCATCAAGGCCGTCTTTGGAGATCTCGCCTACAAGCTGAAGGTTTCCAGCACGAAATCCATGCACGGCCACCTGCTGGGTGCCGCCGCTGCGGTGGAGGGCATCCTCTGCATCAAGACCTTTGAACGCAATGAGCTGCCGCCGACGATCAACTATGAGGAACAGGATCCCGACTGCGACCTGGACTACGTGCCCAATGAGGCCGTGCCGTTTGATGGTGATTATGCGATGTGCAACACCTTCGGCTTCGGTGGCCAGAATGCGGTCCTGTTGTTCCGGCGGGCCTAGCGGAAGATCATCGCCTGCATGCGGCTGGAGCGCTCACCGCGTGTTGTGTTGCGCGGGTAGCTCAGCACTCCCAGCACACCGTAGTCAGCACTGAACAGCGGTTCCAGTACGGGATTGGCAGCCTGCCGCACGCGCACGCTGCGGGCATTCTCCAGCTCAATGCGCTGGATCTCCCCGCCGTCGAGCAGAACAAGCCTGTCGTCACCGAAGCGGATGGTGTACTCGATGTCATCACGCATCCGCTCGAATTCCGTGATGCTGCCATCTTCGGCATTGACGAGGTGCAGTTCGCCGCCCTTGACGGGATTCTCGGCATTGCCTGTGCTGCGGTTCAGGCCCAGCACGAACAGGCCGCTGCTCAGCGGCATGGCATCCTCGATGCGCAGGCCTTCCAGGGTCTGCTTGACGTATGAATCACGCGAATCCTTGCGGAACAGCCGGACGGAACTGTTGAAGTGCCCGTCCTCCCGCATGTCGGAGTAGGCCAGCAGCAGGTAGCCGTCGTCTGCCACCATCACCAGTGATTCAGCACTGGTCTCAAAGCGGTCCAGTTCCTTGCCGCTGCCGTCGCTGAAGTCCCGCACGTGGAGCACTAGGCTGTTCGTGCCGTTCCCCCAGCTGAGCACATATACATGTCCGTTGGCAAGGTCCGGGCTGGCAATGATCACCTGGGCGCTGCCTTCCTCTGACCAGTGCCTGTTCTTGACGATGTCAATCATGCCTACGCTGCGATCCACCGTGTAAAGCAGCTGGTCGCCGATGAACCGCATGCTCATCCGGCTGAAATCCATGTAGGCGTTGTCCGCCCCATGCAGCATCTTCCCGCTGCTCTTCACCCCGTTGACGGCATCATAGATGGCAATGCGGAAACCGTCCGTCAGCGTGTAGGCCAGGGCCAGACGCGTGGCATCATGCGCCAGGCTCAGGTTCTGCGCACCGGGAATCTCGAAATCCCAGGCCGGACTGCCATCCTGCAGCTTGAAGGCCCGCATACTGAAGCCCAGGTCATCCTCGCGCTGGACGATGGCATGCCCCCCGCTGATGACCAGCCCGGACAGGTGGTCATTCACCGGGCGCTCCCAGGCAATCTGGCCATCAGCGATGCCGTAGGCCACGAGCTTCTCCACTTCCGTACTGGAAGCCTGCTCATCGCTGGCACTGCGAGCCACAGCCGTCACCAGGAATTCAGCATCCAGGGCGATGTACAGCGGTGCCGGCCTGAAGGAAATCTCGCCGGCTTCCTGGCTGGCCGTGGTTATGGCATCCGCCGGCAGCTCGCTGATGTTGATCCTGTCCGGGGCCGGCCCGCCCAGGCAGCCACGCAGGGTCAGCACGAGGACCACGACGAGCAGCAGGCCGGATGTTGCCAGGATTGAGAACGCCAGCAGGCGTGCCTGGCGCTTGCGGCGCTTGGCGCGCAGCTGCTCGAGCATGTCCTGGTTCCCGCTGTAGGGCCCGCCACCGTATCCCAATTGGCATCCTCCTGCATTCCCGGACGTTTGGGTCCGGCTATAGATTACTTCGTTGTCAGTTGCCGGTACCCGGCATTGTCTCCAGGGCTATCCGTGTCAGCCCAGCCTGGCCAGCTGCATCCATCGCCCGCACCACCAGCTCGTAATCCGTCTCCCGGTCCGCCGCGATCCGCACGGCGGTCTGCGGGTCGCTGCCGTCAAGCAGACGCGGCAGGGCTTCCCACTGGTACTCCACGCCATCCACCACCAGAAGCCCTGTCTCGTCGATCGAGAGCATGATCGAGGGCCGGTCGTCAACTGCGGCGGAATCCGCCTCGGGCAGGCTGACTGACAGCGAGGGCGGCAGGTAGCGTGTGATCAGCATAAAGAAGATCAGCAGCAGGAAGATCACATCCAGCATCGGGGCGAAGGGCAGCCCGCCGCCGCTTTCCAGCATCTGGCCAACTCGCATCAGCCCTCACCGCCCTCGGCCTGCAGGCGCACCGGGCCCCGGTCCGCGCAGATCCGCACACAGTCGTCAACCACCGTATTCAGGTGGTTCTGCCAGCGCAGCAGGCGGCTGCGGAAATAGCGGAAGGCAATCACCGCCGGAATGGCGATCATCAGGCCCGCCACAGTTGTCAGCAGCGCTTCCCAGATGCCACCCGCCAGCACGGAGGGATTGACCTGGCCCTGCAGGTCGGCTACGGTGCGGAAGGTCTGCACCATTCCTGTCACGGTCCCGATCAGGCCGAACATCGGCGCAACCTGCGTGACCGTGTCCAGCGAGTTGAGGAACTGCATGCCTTCGAGCAGCTCCTGTTCGACGGCCAGTTCAGCTCGTCGCCTGTCGATCCGGCCGTCATGCATGCCCCGGGCGAGCAGCGGAGCCAGATCCCCATTGAGCCGTTCCGGCAGCAGGGCCGTCCCGCGCAGTACATTCTCCAGTTCACCGTCCGTTTCGGGGATGAACTTCACGAAGAAGTACAACCGGTTGAGGATCACGAACACGGTGTAGAGGGAGATGGCCGCCAGCGGGTACATGGCCCAGCCACCCTTGCTGAACCATTCCAGACCGTTTATCATTAGGATCACAGATGCTCCTTGGCGGGCCGGGAGCCCGTCAGACGATCGGGAAGTCCAGCTTCATGCGGAACTTCCAGCTCTTGACAGTCACACCCTTCGGGAACTTGCCGAAGGGTGCTGCCACGCGAGTGGCTTCAAAACATTCCTGCTCGAGGATCTTGTGCGGACTTTCAATGGCCCGGACACTGAGCAGCTTGCCATCGCGGTCAATCTCGAATTCAAATGTCACCGGTCCCTTGATCTCCCGTTCGCGGGCCCGTTCGGGCGTACGTACCAGGCGCCTGATCTTCTTGCGAGCCGCATCGCCATAGTCACCGAGGATGCTCAGTTCGGCTTCGCTCGGCCCCGGCGGGGCGGCAGGGGGACCCAGTTCAACTGAACCAGTGGTATCGCTGTCAGGCTTGTCGGCACTGACGTTAACCTGCGGATTGTTCTCCGGCGACACAGTCACCGAGGGTTCGTTTTCCTTCTCAGCTGGCTTCTCGGGCAGCTTCACATCGGGACTGTGCTGTTCCTCCGCAGGCTGGCTGGCCGGCTGGCTGGCATTGTCAACCGGTCGCGCCGGTACCTCCGAATCAATCTTGACCGCCGGCTGGTTGGTGGCCGGCTTGGCATCCTGCTGGCTGGGCTGGACATCCTGGCTGGCTGGGCTGCTTTCTCCGGAGGGTTTCACCTTCTCGGGAGACTGCTGGCTCTTCACCGGACGAGCCGTATCCACCACTGTGGACTGGTTGGGATTGTCGGCATTGGTCTGCGGCACCTGGGTGATGCTCGAGGCATCACTGGCCTGCCCCGGCTGGGGAGACTGGCCGCTGTCCTTAGCGGCTTCCGCCGGTTTCAGGTTAGCGGGACTGGATGCATTGGTCGGCGCGGATGAATTGCTGGCTGCCAGGTTGCTGCTCTGGCTCGCCGCGCTGTCGGACTGGGAACCCGCGGCCTGTGCCGTCAGGCCGTCCTCAGTGGGTACAAGCAGCGGAATCGGTGGGGGAAGCGGGCGCGGCTGATCCGTCGGGTCAACCAGTTCCACCTGGAACATCACGGGCAGTTCCAGCGGCCTGCTGAGGGCCGGCAGCAACAGGATTACCAGGATGTTCAAAAAAATCGAGACGCACAGGAACTGCAGGTTGCGCCTGCCTTGCTGCTCCGGGCTGCGGGGCCCGGACTCAAATCTGTCCATCACCCTGCTCAAAGATTCACCATTGGGTCCATTTAATATTCGTGAGCTGCGGCCCACAAGTAAATTGCACGCCTGTCCGGACGGTTCCGGAGCTGGAATCGTTCCAGTCTAGTTTCCTGTCCCGCGGAAGGGCAGGTTCTCAATACTGAAGGCCCTGGAGATTTCCGGCCAGTAGGCATACACCAGCAACAGAAGCACCAGGAAGCTGATACAGCTCACCAGCCCGAGCACCATTGAACCGAGCCTTGCCACAAGGTGACCGGCCAGACGCCAGATGGCATTGCGCCTGGGTCTTGGCTGGGTCTGGCGCAGCGGTGGACGCGCTGTCTGCAGTTGCTGGTTCTCCACGGCCAGGTGGCTGACTACGGCCTCGGCCCGGGCGCGTTCGATCTCAGCCTGCATGCGGGCAATCTCCAGTTCCCGCTCCATTTCCCGCATGCGTCGCTCATGACCACTCTGGTGAACATGGGCCTCAGGGCCGCTTTCCCGGTTGTCAGAGCCATCCGGCACTGCGGAATTCTAACAGAAGCAGGACTCCCTACCGCGGGGAAGGCTGCGAAGCGGGACCGAGCAGCAGCTGCAGGCCTGGCAGTCCACCATGCCGATTGGCAAGCCGCGTCCTGCTCAGTTCCAGCAGCTGCCAACCGGCGGATCCGAAGTGCACCTCCACCATGTCAGTGCTCAGGGCATGGAAGTCCGGGTTGCCCACGTCGCTGCAGCCGCGCAGGAGCAAGCGTCCCGCCGGTCTGAGCACCCGCAGGGTTTCAGCTGCAAACTGCGGCCACTTCCCATGCGGGATCAGGTGCAGGCAGCCCCTGTCAGTCAGCAGGTCAAAACTGCCCGCAGCATAAGGAAGCTGCAGGGCATTGCCCCGGCGGAATCCAATGGACAGATTCAGACTGCGGGCCCGCTCGCCGGCCAGCCGGATGGCTTCCGGGCTGATGTCAATTCCATGCACCTGATAGCCAATTGCCGCCAGCTCGCAGGCTTCCAGCCCGCTGCCACATCCGATGTCCAGCACGCTGCTGTCCGGCTGCAGTCCGAGGCAATCCACCGCTGACAGGAAGTCTGCGGAAACAGACGATTCTTCCCAGAATTCGAGATGCTTCCCTTGCAGGTACATCTCGTCCCAGAAATCACTGAAGTTGATGTCTGCCATGTCAGTGCCATGCCAGAAAAGCAACAGGGGCAGGACCCTTGCAGGTCCTGCCCCCAGCAATCCGGCTATGCCGGATTACTTCCTCTTGCGAGCCGGAGCTGCCTTCTTGGCCGGAGCCTTCTTGACAGCGGCCTTGCGAGCCGGAGCTGCCTTCTTGGCCGGAGCCTTCTTGACAGCGGCCTTGCGAGCCGGAGCTGCCTTCTTGGCCGGAGCCTTCTTGACAGCGGCCTTGCGGACCGGAGCCTTCTTGGCCGGGGCCTTCTTGACAGCGGCCTTGCGGGCCGGAGCCTTCTTGGCCGGGGCCTTCTTGACAGCGGCCTTCTTGGCCGGAGCCTTCTTGGCCGGGGCCTTCTTGACAGCGGCCTTCTTGGCCGGAGCGGCCTTCTTGGCCGGGGCCTTCTTGAC
>JAHEFU010000073.1 GCA_024645305.1 Planctomycetales bacterium | reverse complement strand
ACGGTGACCGCATCGCCGGCCTGCAGCTGGCTATGCGCCGGCGCCCGCAACGCACCCTCGGCACGATCCTGATCGGCAATAACATCGTCAACATCATCGCCCCGACCTTCGCCACGCTGGTGGCGCAGAAGCACCTGGCTCCCATGCAGGGCATCGGCGACCGTGCCACTGTCATCAGCACCGTGGCCATGATCGTTTTAGTGACGGTCTTCGGCGAGCTGGTGCCCAAGACCTTCGCCGCCGTGCGCGGCCAGCGCGTGGCCCGGCTGGTCACACTGCCGCTGTACCTGCTGGACATGCTGCTGCTGCCCGCCAACTGGCTGCTGGAGGCGATGCTCTCGCCGCTGATCCGTCTGCTGACCGGCGGTCGCTCGGACCTGGACAAACTCATCGGCCGTACGGAGCTGCGGGCCGTGCTGACGGCGGCGATGGCCGGCGGACACCTCTCCAAGCAGGACGTTGCCATCGCCCGTGAGGCGATCGAGATGTCACACCGCGACCTGGCAGACGTGATGACGCCGCGCGTGGAGATCGAGGCCCTGCCGCAGACCGGCACGGTGGGCGAGGCCATGCACCTGATGGACGGCACGGGCCACTCGCGGATCCCGCTCTACGAGGAAAGCATTGACAATATCACCGGCGTGCTGATCCTCAAGGACCTCGTGCATGTCAGCCTGCGGGCTGCGGTGGAGGGCCGCGATTCCGGCGACGCCTGGGCCGACGAGCCGGCCGCGACCTACCGGCGGGAGGTGTTGCACTTTCCCGGCACGAAGGGCATCCTCGAGACGATGAGCGAAATGAACCACGCCCGGGCGCACATGGTTGTCGTGGTGGATGAGCATGGCGGGACGGACGGGATTGCCACGCTTGAGGACATCATCGAGGAGCTGATCGGCGACATCCGCGATGAGACGGACAGTGAGCACCATGCGGACATCGTGCGTATCGGCGAGGGCTTCGTGCTGATCACGGGCCGCGCCCGCATTGACTCAATCGAGATGCTGGATGGCGTTGACACGGGCGAGCTGGACAGCAACAGCGTGGGCGGGCTGATGATGGAGCTGCTGGACCGCGCGGTGGTGGCCGGTGACGTGCTGGAACTGCCCGGCCTGAGACTGACGGCGCTCAAGGTTGTCAGCAACACGATCAAGCTGATCAAGGTGGAGGAAGTCCCTGTAGAAGTGGGGAGTGAGGAGTGAGGAGGTCCGGTGCACCCCCCTGCCTTGTGGACGGCATGCCCTGATGCACAGATTAGCGTGCTGGCGTCACCCTGCCACGCCGCTACCAGGCACTAAGTACTTCTTCCAGTTCCTCCCCAAAAACCTGCAAACTCCAAACTCCAACCTCAATCCTTCCCTACACTTTCTCCAGCGCCTGTTCAAGGTCGGCGATGATGTCCTTGGCGGTCTCGCAGCCCACGCTGAAGCGCACCAGTCCATCCGGGATGCCGGCCTTAGCCCGTTCCTCGCTCGTCATGCCCGTGTGCGTCATGCTGGCCGGGTGCTGGATCAGGCTGTCAACGCCTCCGAGGCTGACCGCGAGTGAGCACAGCTCCACCGCGTCCATCATGGCCTTGCCGGCCTTGAGCCCGCCCTTCAGTTCGAAGCTCATCAGGCTGCCCGGCCCGCTGGCCTGCTTCCGGTTGAGGTCGCGCTGGGGATGCGATTTCAGGCCGAGGAAGTTCACGCGCCCGACCTTCGGATGGGCCTCCAGCCATTTGGCAACTTTCTTGGCATTCTTCTGGGCCTGCTTCACACGCAGCTCCAGGGTCTTCAGCCCGCGGATCACGAGCCAGGCCTGGTGCGGGTCCATCGTGGCCCCGAGATGGTACCAGGCATGGTGCGCCTCCTTGAAATGCGCCTGGTGCGCATACACGATGATCCCGCCCACGACATCCGTGTGACCGTTGAGGGACTTGGTGATGCTGTGCACCACGATGTCCGCGCCGTGCTCGATCGGGCGCTGCAGCACCGGGCTGAGCACGGTGTTGTCAACGACGAACAGGCAGCCGTTGCCATGGGCGATTTCCGCCGTCGCGGCGAGGTCGGTCACGGCGATCGCCGGGTTGGCGGGGGTCTCCACGTAGACCATCCGCGTATTGGGCTGCATCGCACTGCGGATGTTGTCAGTGTCCGTGCTGTCAACGAAGCTGAACTCCACCCCGAAGCGGCTCCAGTGCCGTTCGATGATGATCCGTGTCGGGGCGTAGATGGACTCGCTCATCACGATGTGGTCGCCGGCACTGAGGAAGGCCATGAACACGGTGTTGATCGCCCCCATGCCTGTGCTGCAGGCCATGGCGTCCGCTCCGCCTTCCAGGGAGGCCACATTGCGCTCCAGGATATCGATCGTCGGATTGGCCAGCCGGGTGTAGATGTAGCCCGTGGTGTGGTCCTTGAAGCAGGCCACACCGTGGTCCACGTCGCGGAACTGGAAGGTCGAGCCCTGCACGATCGGCGGGATGATCGAGCCGTACTCGTCACCCTCGAAGCCGCCGTGGATGCTGCGTGTCGCGAATCCGTCGTATCTGCTTTTGTCGTGCTTGCTCATTGAATCTCCTGAATTCCATCTGCCATGCTGGCATGCAATTATAATCCCGCCATGCTCGATCAGTTCGTAAAGCAGGCCCTGGACAGGGCGAGAATCCGTCCCAGCCGCGCCAAAGGCCAGCATTTCCTGGTCGATGACCGGGTGCTGGCCCGCATCATCACTGCGGCGGAGCTGACTGAGCGGGACTACATAGTGGAAATCGGCCCCGGCCTGGGCACGCTCACTGTTTCGCTCGCACGCCGTGTCGCGAGGGTCTTCGCCTACGAGCTGGACGATGGCCTGGTGCGCTACCTGCGCAACTGGGTGCTGCCGGAAAACCCCAACATCGAACTCGACGACATCGCCTTTAACAAGTACGCCCTGGAGAAGGTGATCGAGCGGGCGAAGGCCGACGGACATCCGCTGAAGATCGTCACCAACCTGCCGTACCAGATCAGCTCGGCCTTCCTGCACACGCTTGTGGAGTACGCCGAAGATATCGAACTGTCCGTGGTGATGCTGCAGCGTGAGGTGGCCCAGCGGGTCACGGCCCGTCCCGGGGACCCGGGTTACAACTCCTTCTCGATCTACCTGCAGACCTGGCTCAGCCCGCGCATGGTCTGTGACGTCCCCGAATCGAGCTTCATGCCGCCGCCGAAGGTGAAGAGCGCGGTGATCAAGGTCCGGGCCCTCGCCGACAGCGAGAAGCCGCAGCCGCTCAACCGCGACATCTACTTCCACCTCGTGGAGAATGTCTTCCGCCAGCGCCGCAAGATCATCAGCAACTCACTGAACTATGCCTTCGGGCACCTGAAGTCCGAGCAGGTGGAACAGGCCCTGCAGGCGGCGGGGATTGACCCGCTCAAGCGTGCCCAGGACATCGGGATGGATGACTACGTGCGCCTGAGCGACGTGCTGGATGGCATGGGCGTGATGGCGAAGCGCAAGGGCCGCGCATGGGAAGAGGAAGAGTAGTGATCAGAAGTCAGTCCCGCCTCTGGCGGGATCAGTGGTCAGATCGGCCCCTGAACTGACACCTCACCGCGGATCACTGTCTACTTATTTCTACAGCTGGCCGAGCAGGCGCAGGCCACGGGCGTACTTACCCTCCGCGGCAATCCGGCCGCCGAAATTCTCCCTCACCCAGGCAGCGGCATCCAGCAGGACCTCATCACTGACACCGTGGCTTTCAAGCTCGAACACCACTTCGTGCTTTTCGCTGTCATCGCCGGGCAGGGTGTAGAGGCATTCATCCAGTGAGACATTGAGCACCTTACCATCCGATCCGAGGTTGGCCTCGCGAGCCAGCTCGTTGATCTCGATGATGGTTGCCATCTTCTGGTTCGTTAGGCTCTCAGTCAGGCTGCCGAGGAATTCCAGCACGCTGCCGTAGTCCGGCTCGGTCAGCTTGAGCTTGAACTCGTCGCGGATGAACAGGGTGTCATGCTCCGCCAGCGGGCGCTTGTAGGTCAGGCGGAACTCATTGCCGGAATAGACGTTTCCTAGTTTCTGCCGGACGCGCAGCGAGTGGTCAATGGCCAAAAGCGCCATGTCCGGCGTATCCACCATCCGGTCATAGGTCGTGCTCATGCCGAGGCTCGTGAGCGGCAGGTCAAGGTGGCGCGCCAGACCCTCCAGCAGCTTGTGCGGTTCGGGACTTGCGTCCAGGACGATCTCAATTTCTCTTTCTTCCATGTTCATCTCCCGACTTGCGGGCAGGGATTATAACAGACCCGTCCCGGAACCGCCGGCGAATTACGGTGGTCTGATAGCATGTTATCAGCGAATAGCGCCAACAAGACCATGCTTCACAAACTGCACACAATGTCCGCTCCGGCCCGCCGGCTGCTGCCCGGCAGCCTGGCCTGCCTGCTTTTCCTGGCCCTGCTGCAGGGCAACTCCCGCGCGGACATCCGCCACAAGACGCGCTGCGACATCACGCAGCTGGTGCTGGAGGACTGCCCCAACGGGATCCGCGCCGACTTTGACAACGGCCGGCATCTCTGGAGCTTCGCCGTGGCCGGCCCGATCGCCTATGCGGAGAAGATGGAAACCTACGTCGAGGAGCCGGTGGCCATCTACATCGTGGACTACATGACGCGCGATGAGCAGAACATGCGCTTCGTGGATGTTGAGAAAGCCTGGTTCCTCTATGATGCCGCAGGCGATGAAGAACTCAGCCAGGCACCGCACATCTACGGTTTCCGCAGCAAGGAGGCCGCGCTTGAGGCACAGGAGGAAGTCGGCGGCGAGCTGCAGCAATGGGACTTCGTATTCGAGGAAGTCACCCGGATCGCCGAGGAATGGGACCGTTCCGCCAAGTACCGGCGGGGCAGCCTGCGCAAGGGCGGCCGGAAGTAGAAGAAGTATAAGAAGTAAAAGAAGTGCTTAGTACGTGGAGCGCACCGCATCTCAAGTGTGTGAGCCATCACTGTAAAGTTGGCCAAACTTCTTTCACTAACTTCACTATTCAGACTTCTTCCACTTACCCTACATCCTGCACTGTTTCCACTAGTAGATCAGGACCTCGACTTCCTCACCGTCACCGTATTCGCGTCCAGCTTCCACCGGCAGCAGGGCCTGGCCGCGGATGTAATCCAGCCAGGGGTCACCTTCCTGTCCGGCATAACGCGTGGTCAGGCGGCCCGTTTCGCGGTCACGACGGTAGCGGATCGGGCGCAGGCAGTCACGTTCCACGCTAATCCGCGAACCCTGCTCCAGCACCACTTGCTCCGTGGACTGGAAATTGCGAGGACGCAGGTACTTGTGGGACAGCGGACGCACGAAGGCCAGGAAAGCGCTGATCGCCTCGGGCATGGAACCCGGCATGGCGATCACGGGGCGGCCGTTGACCTTGCCGGCCGTGATATGCCGGCAGGGATCGACATCAATGCCGGCCATGTAGATCGTACCGAGCGAGGCGATCACGTCATGCGCCAGCGAGCGGTGCCGGTGGTGCGAACCGCCGACGATATACAGCAGGTCCACCTGGCTCGTCCAGATCTTCATCGCGTTGCGCAGCTCACGGAAGCCGCCCGGGGCATAACCCATGTTCAGCGAAGCCACCTGGGCACTCTGCGAGAGGTGGTAGCAGGCCGTGGCGATGGGGCATTCCTCATCGCGCTTCTCCTGCCCGCCGGCGCGTCCGGCCACGGGGAAGGGCAGGCCGAGGCTGGCGATGCCCACCACCGGCTTGCGGAAGACCTCCACCTCATCCACGCGCAGGGCACGCAGCATGGCGAGATCCAGCGGGCCGAGCACGGCCTTCTCCGGAATCATGGCTTCCTTGTTGCGGGCCCAGGAGCCGATCGGCAGCAGGTTGCGCGGCGGCCTCTCGAAGCTGCGGGGCAGCTCCACGGTGCCTCTTTGATAATGGTTCACCAGTTCCCAGTCCCGGGGCGGCTCCTCCACGGGAGCGGCATCCTCCGGCTCCGGCTCGTCGCGTCGCCTGCGGCGGCGGCGGTCCGGCTCAGGCTTGGGGGGTTCCTTGTAATCGAATTCGTATTCACCGGGCAGGGGCACCAGGTCATCCACCGGGAAGACCATGTCCGCTCCGCGCGGCACTTCCTCACCGATGGAAATGGCGATCGCCTGGCCGTTGCGCAGGGCTTCTTCCTTGCGGTTGCTCTGCGGTGGCGGGCGCAGCGTGAATTCCGCGGGGGGTACATCCGGCAGCTCACTGCGCTCCTGTGCGGTGACGGCCGGACCGCTGTCCTCATAGCCCTCCTCGGCAAACTCCGCCTCCGCGGCGTCAATCTGCAGGGACTCGAAGCTTTCCTCCTCGTCATCCTCCTCACCCTCGGGCGCGGCGGAGCGGCGGCGGACCTTCTCATCGCTGCCGATCAGCGACATGTCAATCGCGGCATCGGCGGTGATCGCCTCCTCGTCGTGCAGCAGCTCATCGTCCTCCTCAAGCTGCTCCTCCGTGGCCTCATCGGGTTCATCCTCCATGCTCTGGCCGCTTTCCTCAGCATGCTGCTTGAGCCAGGTGCTGGCCTTGAGGTCGCGGGACATGATGGCGAGGCCGTCCACGAGTGACAGCGGGCGCGAAGGCTGGTTGCCGCGGGCCGTGACGGGCTTGGCCAGGCGGTAGCCCAGCGCTTTTGTGGTCCTGATGGAAAGCGTGCGCGGGGGATATGTGAGATCCATGATCCTACGCAGGGCTTCCGCTAGATTTGGCTTGTCTGACATTGAACTGATTATTCTAGCAATGATCTGAGGTTTGGAGCCTGCAGTTGGATGGAAGTGAGCGTGTCGAGGTTCGTTGCACTGTCGTAATGGGCAATCCTTCTGCCGCGCGACAATTCAGGCCCAGATGTCCCATCCCGCGGGCTGGCGTGCCGGGGGCAGGCAGGTCCTTTCCTGAACCCGGCAAGCTGAAACCAGCTCCCGGATCCCCCGGCGGCTGGAAGCCTCCGCTACTGCCCACTGCCCACTGACTACTGATTCAGCTCATCCCTTCTGTGCCGGTAGTCCTCTGCCTCCTCGGATTTGCCGAGCTTTTCACTGATAGTCACCAGTTCGTCGAGCAGGGTCACCCGGCGGTCGCTGACGTTCATGCCCTCGCGGCCGTCAATGGTCTCGAAGATCGCCAGGGCCTCCTTGATGAAGGCATGGGCCTCACTGAACTTCTCCATGTGGAAGTTGGCAACACCTGCGTGGTAGATGATCTCCGCAGCGTCCATGCTGGCCCCCAGGCGGTCCAGCACGGAGGAATCGGGATCCTCCGCCAGGCGCGTGCTGTATGCCTTGTTCTCCTGCAGGGCCTCCCCGAGCACCACAAGTGATCCCTGGTAGTCACCGGTGTTGATCATCAGCGCCGCCACGTCGAACAGCGCGCCGTGCAGCTCGTCCGTCTCGCCTTTTCGCACCCGGCTCACGCGCTCACGGAAGGTTGCCAGCGATTCCTCGAACTTGCCCTGCTCGTACTGGCATTCGCCGATCACCTTCAGCGGGTAGGAACTCATCTGGTCCTCGAAGTAGCGGTAGCCCAGTTCCGAGGCCTCCCGCATGAACTCCTCAGCCCTGGCCCAGTTGCCCTCGAAGTAGTAGCAGTCTCCGATCAGGAACACACAGTCCACCAGGTGGTCGAAGTCATTCGCATTGCGAAAGACTTCCACGAGCGGCAGGGCCGTACTCAGGGCTTCCTTCTCCCTGTCGTCCATCCGGAACAGTTCCTGGGCGCGTTCCAGTTCGATCACCGCCTGAACGTCCGTCAGTGTCGGGACGGGCACGCCATTGGACTTGCCGTCCACCGGTCCATCGCTCTGCCCGTAGGACAGGGAAAGGTTGCCAACTGCAATGAGGATGCTGATCATGAGCGTGATTCCTGTGCGGAACATATCTTCTCCTTGTGCACGGGCTCATTGTACAGCGCTGAGGCGGGTGGGGATCCTGACAGGGAACAGGGAATCGAGGAACATTTGAAATGCTGCAGCACTTTCGGATCGTATCAATTTGTATCAATGAATAGAAAGTCAAACTTGAACATCTAAATTATCCTCGGGTAATTCATTTATGATATTGAAGTATAACCTTAAATATGTTAGAATCTTACTGTCGGGGATCCTGGCGAAAGTGAACCCCGGGCAGCTGGGGTCCAGCCAGAACTGGACAGCGCAGGAACCTATAATGGATCCGGCGGAAGGCAACATCCGGGAACCCCCGGAATGCATCTGATTGTCCCTTGAGGGGTCAAGGCAATGGATGTCCTCAATTACATCTACTGGATCAGCTTCGTGGTCGGGACTGGCTACGTGCTGTTCGCCGGGGTGATGGGCATGGCCGGCGGCTTCGACACCGAAGGTGGCGACGTTGGCGTGGACGCCCACGACTTCGATCTGGACGGGCACGACTTCGACATGGAGGGCCATGACTTCGACCTCGACGGGACTGACCTGGACATGGAGGGCCACGACTTCGAGATCGAAACCGATCTTGATGCCGAGGGCATTGAGGCTGACACCGCAGAGTATGAGCATGCAGCCTCCGCTCATGGCGCGAAGGATCATGACTATGGGGAGAACATGGCCAGCACGGGCGGGCATTCGCCGGACCTGGCGAACTTCAACCCCTTCAGTCTTGTGAGCATCAGCTCCTTCCTGGCGGCCTTCGGTGGCGGGGGCATTCTTTCCACCATCAACGGTGCCGGACTGGCGATCAGTATCCTCGCCGCACTGGCGGCAGGCACGGTGATGGCAGTAGTGTTCTGGCTCGTTGTCGGCAAGTGGCTGTTCAGTCTGCAGGGCACCAGCCAGGCACGGGACACGGATATGCTCGGCATGGAAGCCGAAGTGATCACTCCGCTGGCCCACGACAAGACCGGGGAGATCGCCTACAACCTGCGGGGAACACGTTTCACCTCACCGGCGCGCCTGAATTCCGAAGGCGAAGTGGGGCGCAATGAGAAGGTGCGCATCCGCATGAAGAAGGACAACACCGTTTACGTGGAGCGTCCGCGTAAGCTGCTTGAGTGAACACTGCAACGGGGGACAGTCCGAGGCGCAGTGAACTATAATCAGCCTGCACACAAGTGCAGGAAGGCAAGCCCGGGAAGCCCGGGCGAGGAGCGGGGAAATGTTAGCTATGTTATTGATGCAGAGTGTGCCGCCCAATGTATTTCTCATCGGTGGCGGTATCTTAGTATTCATATTCTTCATCCTGATCATCTGGGCCAGCCGTTATACCAAGGTTCCGCCGAATGCGGTGATGGTGGTTTCAGGTGGCATGGGACAGCGCCTGCGCGGTGCCGACGGCAAGAGTGACAGGATCGGCTTCCGCATCATCAAGGGTGGCGGTACATTCGTCGTCCCGGTGCTGGAACGCGTTGACATCCTCTCACTGGAGCTGATGACGATCGACGTGCGCACTCCCGAGGTCTACACCCAGCAGGGTGTGCCGATCATCGTGGACGGCGTGGCGCAGATCAAGATCCGCAGTGACAATGTCAGTATTGCCACTGCAGTCGAGCAGTTCCTCAGTAAGCCCAGCGAGGAGATTGCCAGGATCGCCCAGCAGACCCTCGAGGGCCACCTGCGGGCAATCATGGGAACGATGACGGTTGAGGAGATCTACCGTAACCGTGACAGCTTCGCCCAGAAGGTGCAGGAGTTCGCGGCTGCGGACCTTGCCAACATGGGACTGCAGATCGTGAGCTTCACGATCCGCGACGTGAAGGATAACGAGGGTTACCTCGATGCCCTCGGCAAGACCCGCACGGCGGAGGTCAAGCGTGACGCGGCCATCGGTGAAAGCCAGGCCAACCGTGATGCCACCATCAAGGCGGCGGAGTTCCGCCAGCAGGGTGAGACCGCGAAGTTCGGGGCGGAGACCAAGATCGCTTCATCAAACCGTGACTACGAGATAGAAGTTGCCAACTACGCCAAGGATGTCAACCGCGAGAAGGCGGAGGCTGACCTGGCCTACGAACTGCAGAAGAACAAGTCCATGAACGCCGTCCGCGAAGAGCAGGTGAACGTGGAGATCACCGAGAAGACCCGGCGCATCGAACTGGAGAACCTCGAGATCGAACGCAAGCAGAAGGAACTGGAAGCCACCGTGCAGCGCCCGGCGGATGCCAAGAAGTATGAGATCGAGCGTGTGGCCGAGGCCGAGCGCTTCCGCCTGGAGAATGTCGCCGAAGGTGAGGCGCGCTCCAAGCGCCTGACCGGCCTGGCCGAGGCCGACGTGGTCAAGGCCCAGGGTGAGGCGGATGGTGCCGCCACCCGCAACCGTGGTCTGGCGGAAGCCGAGGTCAAGAGGCAGAAGGGTCTGGCGGAAGCCGAGATCGTGCTGCAGACCCAGCTCGCCGAGGCGGAGGGTCTCAAGCAGAAGGGTCTCGCCGAGGCCCTGGCAGCCCAGGAGAAGGCCAAGGCCTGGCAGGAGTACAACGAGGCGGCCATCGCCCAGCTTCTGATCGAGCGTCTGCCGGAGATTGCAGCAGCCATCTCCGCCCCGATGAGCCAGATTGAGCGCATTGTGGTGGTGGGTGGCGGTGACGGATCACGCGGCACCGGTGCCTCGAAGATCACACAGGACATCGGCATGGTACTGGCCGAGCTGCCCCCGGTAGTCAAGGCCCTAAGCGGTGTGGATCTCGCGGCCCTGATCGAGCGCCTGCCGGACATTGCCAGCGGCAAGTACGGCGGCAACGGCGGGACGAAGTCCCCGGCGGCGGTCGATTCCAAGAGTAATGGCGACAATGACGGTGGCCCGGTGATTTCATAGTGATCAGAACTCAGTGGTCGGAAATCAGATCTGACGTCTGAAGTCTGTAATGTGATGACTATTCATGGCCCCGCTTCGGCGGGGCCTTCTTTTGGACCGGAGTCCTCGTATAACTGACTGGTTTTCAAAGGTTCTCTCTCTCTCTCTCGAATGTGTTATATTGCATTCATCGAGAATGTTGTCAGTGGATAGCTAAGTAGAAAAGCAGTGAGGTTGGAAATGACTATTACTAACCGGATTTTGGTCTTTACGTTTATTGGCAGTCTGATCGTCGGTGGTATCCTGGGTACTGTCAACTTTGCCAACGCAAATCAGTCCCCCAGCAATCCGATCATCACCGATGCATGGCTCAACAACAATGGTCCAATCGCCTACGAACCACTGGAAGGAGTTCCATGGAAGTGCTGGACAAACCTCTCTTTGGGAACAACATGTCCTAACGTACGCACCTCATCCTACCCGTTGCCATACTGTAATTGCAATGGTTTTCAGCTCAATCCAAATTACTATCACCACCTATATCAAAGGACCTATCCAACTGCTGATGTTGGGGTCCTAAATCAGATGAATTACAAGACAGCCCAGGGGCAATGGGTTACCAACGGGCAGATTCTCTATTCAGAGGAAATTGAGAAATGTTATGACGCATACGGAAATCTTGTTGCCGAGTGCCCTACTGGTAATCACAAGAGTTATGTCAATGACTATGACTGTACAGCTTGCCCTGAGTAGTGCAGGCAGATGACAGTTTCCGATGTATCGATGTATTGATTGAGGTATTGGGAGAAACATATGTTTGGAAGACTACTTTTTACCTTTGTGGCAACTTGCTTCGGGTTGGTCCTCGTTGCATGCAACACATCAACAACAGAACCTGAAACAGAGTCTCCGGCCCTGGACAGGGTGTCCCTGAACTGGTCTGTGGCACCTGATTGCCGTGAGGCGCTGAGTTTGCTGGATTTCTCCGCTGAGATTGATTCTCGAGTTCAGGGCAGCAAGAGTGTGCGCGAACAAAGTGCGGTGTGGATACCTGAGTATACGAAACTTCGTGTAGATGCAAATGACGTGTTGCTCACGCCGGCTGAAGTCGAGCTGTATTGTGGACTGCACTACTTTTCAAGGCTTCACGGCCATGACATCGACGAGAGTGGGAATCCAATCTACTTTCCGGACACTGAAGAGCCCGAATACTTCAAGTTCGTAGCTTACACATCCATTCTTCCGCACATGATTGACTACTTCAAGGCGGTAGTTGGCCGGAAACCAATCGATGGTATCGAGCTGGCAGTACTCTGGTCTCAGAAGCAAGTTGCCGATGAGACCTGGCCGGACTTGAATGAACCTGCAGGTATAAACCTGCTTATGGAAT
>JAHEFU010000270.1 GCA_024645305.1 Planctomycetales bacterium | reverse complement strand
AAACGATTTTCCTAGTGCCCTGGGCCCTGACTGCCCAGGAATTCCGCGAAATCGGGGCGACAGCATACTGGATCGGCATCATGGCACCCTTCTTCATCGTGCTGGTGATCGGCTACATGTATGACCTCAGGAGCGGCATCTTCGACTGGGGCCACGAGGGCCCAGTGGCACGCAAGGAGCTCAAGCAATGACCAATCCCGATACAAGGCTGATCAATGCACCTTCCAATACGGATGCGCGGCCTTACATAGACAACTGGAATCCCGGAGACAGCTCCATCCTGATGACCAAGCTGGACTGGATGCTGCGCATTGCCCAGACCAACAGCTTGTGGCCGTTGGCCTTCGGCCTGGCCTGCTGTGCGATTGAGATGATGGCGTCCAGTGCCTCCCGCTTTGACCAGAGCCGCTACGGCAGCGAGGTCTTCCGGGCCAGCCCACGCCAGGCCGACCTGATGATCGTGCCCGGCCGCCTGAGCTGGAAGATGGCCCCGGTGATCCGTGAGCTGTACGAGCAGATGCCACATCCCAAGTGGGTGATCTCCATGGGCGCCTGCGCCAGCTGCGGCGGAGTATTCCAGACCTACAGCATTGTGCCCGGCGTTGATCACATCATCCCCGTTGATCTTTACATTCCCGGCTGCCCGCCGCGCCCGGAAGCGCTGCAAGATGGCCTGATCAAGCTTCAGAACAAGATCCGCACCGGCCGGGCCATGAATCCCAAGGCCGAGCCCAGCGGCAGGATGGATGGCAAGTAATGGCTGAGCTGAAGACCGCTGAACAGCTGCTGGAACTGGCTGGCATTGCCCTCGGAAGCCTGCTCTTGGAGAGCTCCACAGCTGCCGACGACCTCTCTATTCTCGTACCCGCCAACAGTATCAGGGATGTGCTGACGACATTGCGTGATGCTGATGGGCTGAAGTTTGACTTGATGAGCTACATGACGGTCGTTGACTACACCCCGCAGGAGCCGCGCTTCGAGCTGGTCTACGACCTGTACAGCGTGGACAGCGCCAACCGCATTCGCGTGCGCTGCCGCCTGGCTGACAGCGGCTCCGAAGACAAGCTACCCGAGATTGACAGTGTCTCGGAGGTGTTTGCCACGGCAGACTGGCACGAGCGCGAGGCCTATGACCTGTTCGGCATACACTTCCGTGGGCACCCGAACCTGCGCAGGATCCTCCTGCCGGAGAACTGGGACGGGCATCCGCTGCGGCGGGACTATCCGTATGATGGCAAACCCGCGTGGAAACTTGGCGCAAGCGTAGCTGAACCAGATGCCAAGTTCGATATCCTGGATAACTAGAGGCCCCCATGTCGATGGATCTGCAGAATCTGACAATTGAGCAGAATGAGCCTGGCAAGCTGATGGTCATCAACATGGGCCCGCAGCACCCCAGCACCCATGGCGTGCTGCGCCTTGTGCTGGAGCTGGACGGCGAGCGCGTGATGAATTGCACGCCGCATATCGGCTACCTGCACACCGGCATTGAGAAGCTCAGCGAACACCATAACTACACACAGAACATCACGCATTACTGCCGGATGGACTATCTGGCACCGATGAACAACGAACTGGCCTACTGCCTGGCTGTCGAAAAGCTCATCGGTGGGGAGATCCCGGCGCGGGCCAGCTACATCCGTGTGATCATGCACGAGATTTCCCGTTGCATGAGTCACCTGCTGTGGATTGCCACGCATGCCCTGGACATCGGGGCCAGTACGGCCTTCATGTATGGCGCGACAGAACGTGAGAAGCTCCTGGACATCTACGAATTCGTCGGTGGTCAGCGCATGATGACCAGCTACATCCGGATCGGAGGCTGCAAGGAGGATGTTCCGGACGGCTTTGACGAGATGGTGCGTAAGTGGGCTGACAATTTTGGCAAGGAAATAGACAGGCTGCATGGCCTGCTAACAAAGAACCCGATATGGCTGGAGCGAACTAGGGGAATTGGCTACATGTCCCGCGAACGTTCCATCAGCTTCGGGATGATGGGACCGCTGCTCAGGGCCGTGGGAGTCGATGCTGACCTGCGTCGTGACAGGCCGTACTGCCGTTACGAGGAATTCGAGTTCGATGTACCCGTTGAGCAGGAGGGCGATGTCTATGCCCGCTATCTCGTGCGCATGGAGGAGTTCTACCAGGCTCGCCGGATAGTCCTGCAGGCCCTGGACAAGCTGAAGGAGACTGAAGCAGACACCCACATGTGGAACCTGCGGGAATTCACTCCGCCGAAGCGGGCCGACATCTATAAGGACATTGAACGCAACATCCACCATTTCAAGTACTGGACCGAGGGGATCAAGCCGCCTGCTGGGGAGGCCTATGCATCGATTGAGAGCGGAAAGGGCGAACTTGGTTTCTACGTTGTCAGTGATGGCAGTGCCAAGCCGCTGCGTGTCAAGGTGCGCGGGGCCAGCTTCGTGAACCTGGCAGCCCTGCCGGAAATGTGCGAAGGCGAGCTGATCGCCGACGTGGTGGCTGTGATCGGTGCGATTGACATCGTACTCGGGGAGGTGGACCGCTGATGCATCTCGAGAAGTACACCGGCCACCTCGTGTTCATCCGCCTGCGCGACAAGCGCTGGACGGAGAGCTTCGGACTGCCGACTGACATGTTCCTGAGCAAGGTCGTGGCCGTTGACCCGACGGGAGTCTGGCTGGAGTGGAAACGCTACCCGCTGGTGAACCGCAATACGGGCCAGAAGAAGTTCTTTGAAGGTGACCTGTTCATTCCAAATGACAACATAGCGGCGATCTTCGCCAGTGAGACATTCCAGCAGGATGTCGAGGCCCAGCAGGAAGCTGCGCGCCTGGCCAATGCCGAACCGGCGGGGGAGGGCTGAGCCATGCCTGAACTACATACCAAGAACATCAAACCGGCCGAGCTGCCGCAGCAGATCACGGCATTCGTGAAGGGCATTGCCTCGCAGTACCCCAACACCAAGGCGATGCTGATCCCGACACTGATCGAGGCCCAGAAATATTACGGCCACGTGAGTAATGAAGTGGCCATGGCCATCAGCGGACTGCTCAAGGTGCCCTATGGCGAGGTGGAGGCAGTCATCGACTTCTACACGATGATCCTCCAGAAGCCGACCGGTGAATACATCGTCGGCCTGTGTGACACCTGGAACTGCGAATGGGGTGGCGCTGCAGATCTCAAGGAGCACTTCATTGCCAAGTACGGCAAGGGTGTAGGTGAGATCACTGACGACGGCAGGTTCACCCTGTTGATGGTGGAATGCCTGTGCGACTGCCACAATCCGCCGAGCCTGCAGTTCCTGCAGCGCGGTGAGCATTTCACCCCGACCTGGAGCAACAACCTGACGGTTGAGCTGTTCGATGCGATCCTCGAGGACCTCAGTGCCGGCAAGCCCGATGCGCTGCGCGAGCGCTTCGTGAGCATGGTGAAGAAGCAGAATGCCCCGGACGAGCGCAAC
>JAHEFU010000269.1 GCA_024645305.1 Planctomycetales bacterium | reverse complement strand
CCTGGGACTAAGTGCCTGCGGAGGAGGAGGCGGCGGCAATGGCCAGCCCCAGCCGAAGCCCCAGCCGAACTTCCCTGACCCGGTCGAGGAACTGGGCTCGGCGGACATCGCGGCGGCCGGGCTGCCTGATGTTTCCAGCCTGGCCTCGGTCAGTTCGAAGTCCGGCAGCATGCTGGAGTTCCCCGAAGACAAGCAGCTCGTGCTAAACCTCAGCCTCGGCTGGGACGCTGTGATCGCCAGCCGAAACCTTGAATCCAATGACGATGGCACGGGCTGGCAGGTCAACGCGGAAGATGGCGAGATCAGGCGCATCCTGGCCTGGGCCATCTACGAAATTCCCCTCGGTGCCGAAGCCCATCTATGGGACCTGCGGTTCCAGTACACTCCCAGTGACCCGGGCCTGCGCCTGTTCCATGCGGTTGCCAACCAGGGCCTGAACGGCTGGGAGGTCGGCGGGCGGCTGGCCCGCGAGCAGGGTGGCGGAGGCGTCTTCAACAACGGAGGAGTCATAAATTTCAGCCAGTCGCAGGACTACGTGATGGCAAATGGCAAGGCCTATTTCGCCATCCTCGTCGGGCATCCCGGCAATGCAAGTTTCCAGGGCCTGGACTGCGGCTTCGGGAAGTGTGCCTGTACGGGGCTGCTCAATTCCGCCAGCGAGAACTTCCCGGACGAGAATTACAGCATGCAGTGGGGAGAGGACAGCTTCTCGATGATCCTGGACGGCACATCCAACACGATGCTGTTCAACAGCGGCATGCCGCCCGGCGTCAGCCAGCGCATCCTGCTCGGCGCAGACCGAGAGGACCTGCTGGCCTTCGCGAGCAACCACCCCTCAGGCAGCAACTTCCTGAATGCCACGCAGTACTATGACCCCCTGGAGGCCAATGCGCTGGCACATTCCTTCCTGCTGCAGGCTGATGGGGAAACAGCCAGCTATGCCGCTGGAGCTCCCCTGCATGACATCACCGGCAACAGCGAAGCAAATGGGATCATTGCGATCCTGATTGCCCTGCAGGGCCCGATGCCAAATGTGCCGGTCTCCGTCTACATCGATCCCCGTGACATCATTGTCAGCAGTATCACCGATAGTCGCGGACGTTTCAGCCTGGATGGACTGCAGGAAGGCAGCTACCAACTTGCGGTCGGTGACCTCGATGCTCCACTGATTCTGCAGCAGCTGGAGGTCAACCGCTATGGCGAGGTGCTGGTCGGACTGCTGCTGCCGGCGGTACAGTGATGGCAAATCCACAGAACAAGGAACAGGCAATGCAAGACACGCGAACAACCAGCACGATACGGGGAGCGGCCAGCTGGCTGTTCCCAGGCCTGACGGCGCTGCTGCTGACAACTGCATCCTGCGGAGGCGGCGGAGGCAATGGCAACGGGCAGCCAAATTCACAGCCGAACTTCCCGGACCCCGTCGAGGAAGTCGTCGCGGCCGACCTCAGCAATGCCGGCATCCCGGATGTGGCAACGCTCGGCGGCATCAGCTCCGTGCGCAGCGCCAGTCTGGCGCTGGCCGGTGACTGGAACGGCGATGGCAGTATTGACGGATCGGACTTCAAGCTGTCACACAACATCGATGTGCAGGCCGACGGCACGGGCATAGAGCTCAAGGTGCCGGAGGGCGAGAACACGCGCCGCATTGTCGGCTGGGCGATGTATGAGCTGCCGGGCCGCCCGGACTCGCACCTGGCCTGGATGCAGAGCAACTTCCTGTTTGGCGACGGCACTGTGCACTGGTTCTACGCCGTGGCCAACGCCGGACGCCAGAGCTGGGAGATCGGCGGCGCACTCGATGACAGCGGGCTGGAAAGCCGGCACTACATCACGGACGGCACCAGCAATATCCTGTCGGAGTACAACTTCCGCCGCAGCTTCAGCATGGGTGAGGACTACGTGTTCGCCAATGGCAGCAGCTACGTGCTGCTGCTGGCCGGGCACCCGGGCAATGCCAACGTGAGCGGCTACATCAACAACACTGAGCTGTGGGACTGGCGCAGGATACTCGACAGCGCCAGTGAGGGCTTCGGCGAGGGACAAAACGGCAGCTGCAGCTGGGATTTCTCCGGGGAAGGCGGCGGCATCTACAACAGCATCATCGCGGAATTCAGTTACGTCGAGCAGAACAATCTCTACAAGCAGTACTTCACCGCCAGCCCGCCACAGCAGGCCACGATGCTGTTCGCGCAGCCCTTCAACCTGCTGCCCGACGGAGAGCCGATTGAACCGAGCACCGCCCTTAATGATGTCGACGGGGATGACTACCTGCTCTGGCGCTATGGCTTCTTCAACCCCGGGGAGATGAACGGCTGGCAGCACCCCTTCCTGCTGGAACGTGACGGGGAGGGCCCCGGCGCGCTGACTGCCGCCCCGCTGCTGCAGCTGCCCGGCGGCCAGCAGACAAACGGCATCATCGCCATCCTGATCGCACTGAGCGGCCCGATCCCGGATGCGGACGTGAGCTTGCTGACAGCGGATGATGAAATCAGCCTGAAGACCGGCAAGGCCGGGCAGCTGCTGATCCCCCTGAGCTTCTTCGGGACGGACACCTTCACCTACACGCTGGTCTACAACGGTGGCCAGGAGCCGCTCAGTTATGAGCTGCTCGTGGACAGGCAGGCGGGCATCTACCGCATCCACTGAATTGGCAGTTGAAACCGAAGAATATGGGCGGGTGGCGGCGCAGCGCTGTCCCCCGCCCTTTTGCTATCATCTGATCAACACTGTCCTGTCAAAACTGGCAACGAGGAGCAGGCAATGGCGAATTCACCGGGAGAGATGATCAAGGCGCAGATCCGCCTGCTGGAGGAACAGACCGGCAAGCCGCTGGAGCACTGGGTGAAGGCCGCGAAGAAGGCCGGGCTGTCGAAGCACAGGGAGATCGTGGACTGGATGAAGCGCGAGCACGGTGCAAAGCACAGCCAGGCCCTGTGGGTCGGCTGGGGCGTGACGGACCCAGGCCGGGTGACGGCCTATGACGACCCCGACAAGCTGATGAACGAACTGTACAGCGGCAAGAAGGCGCAGCTGCGGCCGGTCTATGATCGCCTGAAGAAGGAAGGCATGAAGCTCGGCAAGGATGTCAGCGAGATCTGCTGCAAGACATACAGTTCGCTCCGCAACCGCGCGCAGTTCGCGATCATCAATCCGCGGACACAATCTGCGGTGGACCTGGAACTGGCCATGCCGCCAGGCACAAAGGCCAAGGGCCGGCTCGAGGCCTTCAAAGGCAACAATGAGAAGTTCACCCACCGTATCAGGGTGAGCGATGTGAAGGAAATTGACAGCGACGTGCTGGCTGCCATGAAGGCTGCCAGCGAGCATGTGCGGGGGAAGTAGTGGAGGAAGTGGAAGAAGTCAAAGAAGTAGGGCGGGGCTAACAAGCCTCGCCATCAGACATCAGAGATCAGACATGAGAATGTGGCGGAGGCGCGCTACTTGCTCGCACGCAATC
>JAHEFU010000072.1 GCA_024645305.1 Planctomycetales bacterium | reverse complement strand
CGAGTGACTTCCTGTTCCTTTGTCCGTTAGCTTCGGCCAGGATTCCTCATGGAGACTGCGCTTGTCGCTGTACCGGGCGAAGTACCAGCTCCAGCACTCTTCAGTGATGTGCGGAATGATCGGGGCGAACATGCGGATCACACTGGAAAGCGCGATGAACAGCGTAGCTTGCGCGCTCTTTCTCAGCTTGTCAGGATCCAAGTCTGGGTGAGCAGAAGTTGACAATTTATCTTTGTACAGCCGACCCTTAGTGAATTCCAGATAGTTGTCACATAGATCTGACCAGAAGAAATTCTCAACTGCTTGTTTTGCATCTCCAAATTCAAATTTTTCATTTGCTTTGGTGGCTTTGTCAATGGTTTCGTCAAGTCTTTCGAGTAACCACGAGTCCGTGTCATAGCAGATGAGGTGTTGTAACCCAGCGAAGGGATATTGATCCAAATCAAACTTCATTGTAGGGTCGTCAGGATGACTATCCTTCGACTCTTTGTCGAAATCGAATTCCCCGATCAGGTGCCGCAGGGCGAACTTGGTGGCATTGAACAGCTTGTTGATCAGCTTGCGGCCCTCGCCGAGGCTCTTTTCGTCATAGATCGTGTCCGTACCGAGCTTGGGGCTGCCGGACCAGTAGCGCAGGTTGTCAGCGGTGTACTGCTCCACCATCTGCGCCGGGGAAACGGCATGGCCCTTGCTCTTGGAGATCTTGCCGCGCTTGGCATCCTGGGCATGTCCGCTGATCACGATGTCCTTCCAGGGGATTTCCCCGAAGTGGAAGTAGGCCTTGGCAATCGTGTAGAAGGCCCAGGTGCGAATGATGTCATGCGCCTGGGGCCGCAGGTCGAAGGGGAACAGCTTCTGGTGCTTCGCGTTGTCAGCGGGTGACTTCGAGAAGTCGTACTCCGTGTTGAGCAGCGGGGTCACGGAACTCGTGGCCCAGGTATCCATCACATCAGTATCCGGGGTGAAATCACCATCGCCATCCGGCCTGTCAACCAGCGGATTGACGGGCAGCTGCGAGTATTCGGCAATCACCATGTTGCCATCGCGGTCATACCAGACGGGAAAGGGCACCCCGTTGTAGCGCTGGCGGCTGATGCACCAGTCGGCATTCAGGTTCTCCACCCAGTTCTCATAGCGCTTGAACATATGCGGCGGGTGCCAGTTGACCTTCCGGCCCTGTTCAATCAGCTGCTGCTTGTGTTCCAGCAGGTTGACATACCACTGCTGGGTCACGAGGATCTCGATGGGCACCCCGCCGCGCTCGGAATGGCGTACGGTGTGCAAGATGTCCTTAACGTTGCCAAGCCTGCCGGCTTCCTGCAGCAGTTCCACGATGCGGGCCCGGGCCTGCTTGGCCTTCAGCCCGGCCAGTTCACGGGCCAGCTCGCTGGCGCGTGCGGCATGCCGGCTGGGCCAGTGGAATGCCAGGGCGGCCCGCCGGTCTGTGTCATAGGTATCTCCGGGATACAGGTGGCTGTCGAGTTCAGCTGCATCACGGTAGCGGGGGATGAAATCAATCAGCCGCCCGTCCTCGCCGATGATCACACGCGTCGGCAGTTTGAACAGTTCCCAGTGCTCCACATCCTCCTGGTCGCCGAAGGTGCAGCACATCAGGATGCCGGTGCCCTTCTCCGGGTCGGCCTTAACGCTCGGCAGCACCGGGACTTCCACCTCGAACAGTGGCGTAATGGCCTTCCTGCCGAACAGGTGCTTATAGCGCTCATCATCGGGATGGGCCAGCACGGCCACGCAGGCCGGGATCAGTTCCGGGCGGGTCGTGGCGATGGTGATGGGGATGAGTTCCCCCTCGTTGTCAATCTGGAAGGTGATGTCATGGAACTTGCCACTGACTTCGCGGTCCTCGATCTCAGCCTGGGCAATCGCGGTCTGGTCCGCCCAGCACCACTGGGTGGGGGCCTCCCGGCGGTAGACAATGCCCTTGTTGTAGAGGTCGATGAAGCTCGCCTGGCTGATGGCCCGGGACTTGTCGGCAATCGTCGTGTAGAACTGCTCCCAGTCGCAGGACAGCGCCAGGCTCTGCCACAGGGCGATGAACTCCTGTTCGGCGGCTTCCACGACGGGCCTGCATTCCTCGATAAACTGCTCGCGACCGACCTCATGCGCACGGATGCCCTTCTCGCGTTCGACGAGGCGCTCGGTGGGGAGGCCGTTGTCATCGAAACCGAAGGGGTAGAAGATGTGCTTGCCCTTCATACGCTGGTAGCGCACGTTCATGTCCGTCTGGGTGTAGCTGTAGACGTGGCCGATATGCAATGCGCCGGAGACCGTGGGCGGGGGGGTGTCCACGCTGAAGATCTCGCTGCGCTCCCGCGTGGGGTCAAAGCGGTAGACCGCGCAGTCCATCCAGTACTGCTGCCAGAACTTCTCGCGCTCCAGCCCGCCGTACTGCTTCGGCAGGTCCTCTATGTCTCCAATCGGCTTCGGGTAGTCCATCGCTCATTCCTTGGGGAAAATCAGCCTATTAGTATAACGACTGGCCCGGATGCCCAGGGCTCCTGAAACCCGCAGAGCGACTGGCGCGTACAATGGCGCAGGCGAAATGAAGCAGCAACAGAATCAGAAGCAGAAGCAGAAGCAGGGGCAGGGGCAGAAGCAGAAGCAGGGGCAGAAGCGGAAGCAGAAGCCGCCCGAGCGCAGTATCTGGCGCCTGATCCTCAGGATCATGGCGATCGTGTTCGGCTTATGGCTGCTGCTGGTGATCTGGGGACTGCTGTTCGCCTGGCGCCGCCTGCCCTGCTACCAGCCCGCCAAGCAGCATGTTGCGGTGGGGCAGCCCCTGAGTAACTTCGACTACGGCCTGCTGGCGGACAGCCACGCCCGGCCCTACATCGTGGAGCTGGAGACGGAGTCCGGCGGCGCTGTGCTGCTGTATGGCGCGGAGCATACCCAGGACCCGGCGGACCCCCAGCTCGCGGACATCCGTGAGCGCTGGGATGCATTCAAGCCAGATGTGGCCCTTGTGGAAAGCCGGCTGGGGATCATGTTCCCCGGCCTGATGGACCCGGTTGAGACCTTCGGCGAGCCCGGCGCGGTGGCTGCCCTGGCGAAGCGTGACAAGGTGGAGCTGTACTCCTGGGAACCGACGGAGGAGCAGCGCATACAGGCCCTGCTGGAGCAGCCCTTCTCGCGGCGGCAGATCGCGCTGTCCGTGATCCTCGGCCCGTACTTTGGCAACCTGCGCCATGGCAAGCCGGCTGATCCGGATGCCTGGATCGCGGAATACGTCCGCAAGCGGGGCAGCCTGCCCGGGATCGAGGGAGAGATCAGCACCGTGGCTGAACTCAACGCCGCCTGGGATGCCGAATTCCCCGATGGTCCGGACTGGCGGGCTGTCTCGGACCAGTACGGCCTGCCGGGCTACCTGGCCCGCGTGGATGGCAATATGGTGCGCGACGAACACCTGCTGCAGGGCCTGCTGGATCTTGCAGGGCAGGGCCGGCGCGTGTTCGTGATCGCCGGGTCCGCGCACGCCGTCAAGCTGGATGCTGTGCTGCGCAGCTCCCTGGGGCTGGGAACGGCTGCCCCGGAGGCTGCTCTCGACGATGAAGCACTGCGCAGCGTGCAGGACAACTTCTGAAGCCGCTATCATTGCACTATGTTCAATCCGCTTGACCTGCCCGTGTATGCCCTTGAGGAGGACGGGATCCTCATTTCCACCGAGCGCAGCCTGCTGGACATGGATGCGATCCAGCAATTCCTCGCGAATTCTTACTGGTGCCAGGGCATCACACAGGCCCAGGTGGAACGCCAGGTTTCGGCCTCGCTGCCCTTCGGACTGTATGTGGATGGGCGGATGCTGGGCTTCGCCCGGGTGATCACGGACTGCACCCGCTGGGCCATGCTCTGCGATGTACTGGTGCTGGAGGAGTTCCAGGGCCGGGGCTATGGCCGGAGGCTTGTCAATGCAGCGATGTCGCATCCCGAACTGCAGGATGTCAACCGCTGGCTGCTGGCAACGAAGGACGCGCATGGCGTATATGAACCTTGCGGCTTCGAGGAACTGGGCAAGCCCGCCATGTGGATGGAACGCAAGCTGCCTAAGGACAACCGCCGCTGGCACTGATCAGAGCGCGAATTCGAAACTCCCGATCTGCGCTGATTCATGCACCAGTCCGTTGTCAACATACACCCGGTATCCCGCCTGTGCTTTGCCATCCCGGTCGCGGTTCCACTGGACCTCGATCTCATGCCCGGCCACCAGGCAGTTGTTCAGGATGAAGCTGTCCAGCCCGAAGGGGTAGGGATCGAACAGGATGCTGCGCCGCACCTCCGCACTGTTGCGCTGTTCCTGCACGCGCACTCCGGCCACGTAGCGCAGGAGCAGGTCCGCCACCCAGGAGTGCATGTAGTCATCCACCCCGCGGTACTCGCAGGCCGAGCCATTCTCCGGGTGGTAATGCTCGAAACAGTTCGGCCGCGTGAGGTCCTTGCCCCCGCCTGCACGGTCGCCCTGCTCGAAGTGCATCATCTCGATCCAGCGACGCAGGAATACCACCAGCTGCGGTCGGTACTGTCCCGCATCATGTCCTGACAACTGCTCCAGCACCTCGCAGACGTGGCTGTTGACCATCGGCCAGACCCGTCCGTTCCAGGGGCAGTTGGCCCGCTCGCCCCGCCACAGTGGATCCGCGCTGAAGTACGGGTCATCCCGCGGCACCGTTGCCAGCGGCCAGTCCGTCCAGAAGCCCTGCGGGTCCGTCAGGCGCTCGCCGACGCGCAGGGCGCGCTCCGGGCTTGCCAGGCCGAAGAGCACCGGGTAGCAGCCGACGGCGGCGCGGTAGTGGCTGCGTTCCTTCTTCTGGGCGCTGTAGTCCATGTACCAGCCGCGCTCCCCGTCCCACATGAAGGCATTGACAGCGGCCTGCACATGGGCCGCAAGCTCAGTCAGGATGCGGATGTCCTCAGAGCGCTGTTGCTGCCAGGCCAGTTCCAGCAGCTCAGCCACGAGGGAGTACACGTAGCTTGAGACATCCACGCCCTTGAGCCGCAGCTTGTGGTCCCAGCCGTAGCTGTCGGCCTTGTCATCGGCGAAGAAATAGCGGCTGGTGAATTCCTGCCCGGTCTCGTACTGGTCGCGGATGTCGTAGAGGTCCATTCCCTCGCGGTCCCGGTCCTTCTGGTAGAAGCCCAGCAGGCGGCGCAGCGGCTCGTAGACCTTCGCTGTGTATTCCTCATCCGGGTGATGCAGGCGCAGAAGCTTCATTGCGCGCCCGACATCGGTGTGGTAGAAAGCATTCTTGTTGACATGCTGCGCGTAGATATGCGCGGGGAAGTGGCCGGACTTGGTCTGGTTGGCAATGTGGTTGTCCAGGCAGCCTTGTGCCAGGGCCGGGTCGCGCAGCCAGCGGGCTTCAAACATGTGGCACATCAGGCTGTAGCTGATCACACCGCGGAAGTAGGACAGTCCCTCGGTCACAGCCGGGGCCACATAGTTGCCCTCGGCGGGTACGGCGTTGAGGCGCAGGCCGTACCAGCGGTACCAGTAGTAGCGCGTCAGCATCGGATCGCTGCATTCAAAGTGCGGCACCAGCGAAAGGAACTCCCGCCAGTCATCCGCCGGCTGCTGTCTGCTGGCCAGCGACTGGCTGCTGCGCGTGCTTTCGCGCACTGTGATGTCCAGTTCCAGCCTGAAGGGCTCGCTGCATTTACCGGCGGACCAGTGCATGCCGGCGAAGATGACGTTGCCAAGTACGTTGCGGCCGTTCACTTCACCGCTGAGCCTGCCGTCGCGTATGAGGCTGTCCCACAGTGGTGTATGCCTGAGCTGCGGCTGCAGGCGCGCACCATGCGAGGGTGTGACCTGCAGGCTCGTCGGTGCCAGACTGGCATGCAGCGCGATCTTCAGTGAGAGGGCTTCATCGCTGCGCCCATGTGCGCGGGAGGCGAAGGCCTGGCGGTAGCTCAGGCTGCTGTCAGCGGCCCAGAAGTCGCTGAGGCTCAGGCGCTCATTGTCGCGCGGCTTTTCGCGCATGGTCCAGGCGACGATGTGCAACTGCAGGTTGTCTGCTGCCGGATCCACCTTTGCCAGTTCCAGGTCGCAATGCAGGCGGCTGTCAGATCCGATGCCGCGCTGCTCGTGCAGGACGTAGCCGCTGTCGCGCCAGCCACTGATGCCCGCCGCGAAACCGAGGGAGTGCCGGATGCGGATCCCCTCGGGCCACCACTGCCAGTCAATGACGCGCGGTACCAGCTCCACGTGGCGCGTACCGGACTCCTCAGGGAGTTCCACCACGATCCCCAGGGCCAGCAGGTTGGGCACGGCCGTGTCCCCCCAGTGGCATTCATCCCAGAAGCCCGGCACATGGAGGTGCTCGGGGAAGGGCGGGGCGTAGATCAGCATCCCGCCGTTTCCGAGGTACCACTTGTCGTCGCGGGCCAGAAGATCGCTGAACTGTTCCAGTTGCATCATTACCAATGTACTGTACGGGAAAGTACATCAATGAGTTCCTGTCTGGACAGTACCAGAGGGCTGGCATCACAGCGACAGCCCCAGAGCTGATTCTCTGTTCCTTGCATAATGGGACAAGTCGGCTTATACTCAGAATAAGTCTCAATACGATTCTGCTTAGGCAAACCCAAGTACTGGAGTTGGACACGTGGCTGTATGGACTGGAAGACTGCTCGGCGTTTGCGCCGGCACAATTGTCGTATGCATGACCTGCCTGCTGCCCGGATGCGGCGGCGGTTCAGCGGGTGATGCGGATCCTGCACTGCCCGGGCCTGAGCGTGGCACTGCGCGGGTGCTGAGCCTCAACGAGGCCATTGCCGAAGTGGACAGCCTGGCGGTCCCCGAAGGGGTGGACAGCGCCAGCTTCCAGCAGCTGCAGGATGAGCTGGTCCGTGTGCTGCGCGAGCGGGGTGTGGAGCGCTTCAGTTCTGCGGCACCGCAATCGCAGAAGAGCGCGGTGAATGACCTGATGATCAACCATAACCCGGACAGCAGCGCGGACCTGACATGGACCTACCGCAACCAGGGTGACGGCGACCTCAACAGCGAGGTGAACATCGCCGACCTGACCCCGATCGGGATCCACCTCGGCAAGACCGGCCAGTCCCCGGACTGGAACAGGGCCCGCAACACTGACAATGACGACAACTCGGAAGTCAACATCTCCGACATCACGCCCATCGGCAGCAACTTCCTCAACAAGGTGGGAGGCTACTGGATCCAGCGTGCCGCCAATCCCGACAGTTCCTGGAACCTGGTGTCGCAGGTGGCCTTCACGGAAAGCTCCATCAACCCGGATACAGCGCGCCGCGACTTCAGCTTCCACCTCAATGTCCCGGCTGACGGGCAGTGGTACCGCGTGGCGCCCTTTGACGGCGGGGAGATCGGCGTGCCGAGCAACGCAGTGCAGGCGGCCTCCTTCGTGCTGCCGGGCAAGCCGGGCAATCCCGCTGCCACCCAGGGCACGCTGTTTGAATCGGTGGAGCTGAGCTGGGATCCCGTGGTGGACGTGGAGTTCTATGAGATCCAGCGCCGCGTGGGCACGCTGGGCTCCTTCGAGCCCCTGGCGGATACGCCGGACAGCGGCACCGGCTACACGGACAATGACGTTACGACGGGCCAGCGCTACACCTACATCGTGCGCGGCTGGCAGGGAGACAAGAAGACGGACTTCTCCATCCAGTTCGAGGGCTGGCCACTGGAGATCCCGCTCACGCCGCAGAACCTGGCGGCATCCGACGGCACGAGCCCCGTGCAGGTCAGTGTGAGCTGGGAAGCCGTGGTCGGGGCGGAGGAGTACGTGCTCTATTACAGCCTAGATGAGCTCGGGCCCTTTGCCGAACTGACACGCACGGGCGCGCTGAATTATGACGATGCCGCGGCGACTGCTGAGGTGCTGAACTGGTACTACGTAACGGCCGCTAACCAGGCCGGTGAATCCCCGCAGAGCGCGGTTGACAGCGGCTACCTGGAGGGCGCCGTGCCGATCATCGACAACGTCAGCCCGCTGTCCGGCCTGACCGGAGACGACTTGACGATGCTGGCCCTGACGAGTGGTGCCGCGGTCGCTGAATGGGCCTGGGACTTCGGCGGGGGAGCGACACCGGGTACGAGCACTGATCAGTCACCGATGATCACTCTCGGCGACCCCGGTGTGTATGACTGCAGCCTGATGGTCACGGGCGGCATCGGCAGCGACAGCATTGATTTCCAGCTGACGGTGACCAGTGACGAGTGGGTGCATACGATCGGTGGAGCCCTGGCGGACTCAGCCGAGAATGTTGGCGCGGACAGCGATGGAAACGTTTATGTGATCGGCCGGACGGCATATCCCATGGTTGCCAAGTTCAGTCCCGGCGGCAACCTGATCTGGGCCAAGGAATATGAGACAACCCGAGATTTCCAGTGGATATCAGGGTCCGTCACCCCGACGGGCAATGTGTTCGTGGCCACCGGCCTGGCAGACCCCGGCCAGGACCCCGTATCGCCTGATGGCGAGGGAATCCTGAACTTCATGCTGGACAAGGATGGCGAGCTGGTCTTCTCCAGGCTCTTCGAGGATGGTGACAACTTCCTGTACTGCCGGCATCCGCGGGCGGACACCGATGCCAGCGGGAACTGCTACGTGGCCTTCTCGATGTATTCGCTGATTGACATCAACTTCCCCTTCCTCGTCATCTACAAGCTGCTGCCCAACGGCCAGCTGGACTGGAAGGGTTTCTACGAAACCGATTACCTTACCGCCCATGCGCTGAAGCAGGCGGAGGGCATGGCTGTTGACAACTCCGGCAATGTCTACGTAAACGGCAACGAGGCGGGGGTGCTGAAGATCAACTCCGGTGGAACAATCGGCTGGTTCAAGGGCTGGGGGGACGTTGACGGTACACCCCACGAACACGGCTACTGCGTTGCCGTGGATGGGGACGGGAATGTCCTGTTCGGTGGCGGTGCCAATTCCATCGGCGACTACCAGCCCTTCCTCGTGAAGATGCAGCCAGATGGAACCGTCCTCTGGCAAAAGGGTTTCGATGTGGAGGTGGGGACCACCAGCGGGCATATTACCCATCTTGAAGTGGACAGCTCCGGGAACATCTATGCCCTGAATCCGCATCGCAGCGATGCCGGGATCTCCAGCCGGCTGTTCCATGTTGACCCGGACGGGGTGTCCCTCGGCACCTGGAACTACTCCACAACCGGGAACACGAAGATCTTCGGCCTGACCGCTGACAATGGCCGGATCCACCTGACCGGCCAGGCCCCGGACAACACCGGGAGCTGGTCCATCGTCACAGAGACCCAGGACAACTTCGACCTGACGACGATTGACCGGACGGCCACAATTGCGCCGGCGGGCGGACTGCTGGCCCCGGAACCGGGTGGCAGCCTCGTGGAATTCTCCGGTACACTCGACACCGGTGGAGGGGACAGCGACGTCTTGGTCATGAACCTGCGGATTGACAACCTGCCCTAGGCCGGGTCTTCCGTTTCCAGCTGGAGTTTCAGGGAGTCATGCTCGCCCTTGAGGCTGAACAGCCAGCGGCCGTTGCTCCAGCCGACGGTGTCCTCCGGCAGGCCGGTCCGCATCGACACGATGTTGCCGAGTGAGCCCTGGGCCAGTCCGAAGCGCTGCGGCTTGCCACGGAACTTCACGTCAATCTTCAGGCTGTTGCCACTGCGGCGATAGCGCACCTCGCGGATGCGCGTCGGCAGGTTGGAGATGCGCAGGCGGTCCATCCCCGGCGGCAGGTGCGGGATCAGCATCAGGTCATGCACCCCGGCGAACCAGCGGATGAGCAGGTGGTTGACCATCGCCTGCCAGGAGTAGTCCGGACAGCCGAGACCGGTGCCGCTTTGCGGGTCGTACATCTCATAGGAGTAGGGCAGGCCCTCGCGGATCAGCATCCGCTTAGTCTTCTCCCACAGCTCAAAGGCCGCAGTGTGCTCCCCCTGGTTGAGCAGGCCGGTGATCGTGAAGTAGTTCACCTGCAGCCAGACCGGACCGTTCCAGCCCCAGCCATGCGGGCTGTAGGCCTCGTCGCACTGCGCCAGGCTCGGCACCGGCTGCTCACAGGCGAAGACCCGTGCATGCCCGAGGGCCTTGACAACATGCTCAGTCGGACGCCGCTCGGCGAGCACCAGGTCGAACATTGAACTGGCGCAGATCCTGCGGCGGAATTCATGCCCAGCGCTGCCGTCCCCTGCGAGGTCATAGTGCCATTCATCCTTGTCACACCAGTACGTTGTCAGCGCGCGTCCGGTCAGGTCGCGGCGCTCCTTGATGTGACGGATGTAGGAACTGTCCTGCGGCGTGAAGCGCACCGCGGCCTTGACGAGGAAGTCCCGGAGCTGCAGGCAGTGCACCTGCACATCGAAGGGCTGCGCCGGCACCGGGTAGTGGCGCACGCTGTCATCCCAGCCGCTTTCGTCGCCATGCCAGAGAATGAAGCGGCCCGCGCTGTCGCTGCGCCTGCGCCACAGCCAGTCCTCATAGGCCTTCAGCGGCTCGAGGATTTCGCGCAGGAATTCCTCCGTGCCCGGCAGGCGCAGGGCCATCAGTTCGTGTGCCGCGGCCCCGATCAGCGGGGTCTGGGTTTTTTCGTTGCCAATCAGCAGTCCCGTGCTGCGGCCCGGAGCCGGGCTGCCGTTCCCGGCCAGACGGGCATTGAACAGCAGGCGGGCCTCGCCAATGCTCGTGCAGATGGTGGCCAGCAGTTCCAGCTTGACCACGCGCAGGGCCTGCTTGATTGTCTCGTCGCGCACCACGATGGCGACGGGCTGCCCCTGGTCCTGGGCCTGCCTGATCAGGGCCACCATGCGGCCGAGTTCAGCGGCACTGGGCATGCTGGTCTGGCCCAGGTCAATAATCAGGCCATCGTAGCCATCCCCCAGGCGCAGCAGGCCGCCCAGTTCGCGGGCCTCCAGTTCCAGCAGGCGGGCCTGGCGCGGTTCGCGGGGCAGCTCAACGGCGGGAACCGCCTGGTCGGCGGTCCGGCGGTAGTAACTCAGCTGCGCCTCGAAGGGATGCTCCAGTTCGCGGTAGTCCTCAAGGCCGCATTCCACATAGGAGGCATAACCCTGGCCCTGCGGTGCGGTATAGCCCTCCACGTTCTCATGGAACACCATGCGGTAGTTGCTGCCGCTGCAGACCGGCACGAAGCCGTTGGGGTACTGCATGGCCAGCACGCAGCGCAGGCTGTCGCGGGCGATTTCCGGGTCGCTGAGCCACATTTCGCCCAGCACGTGAAAGTAGCTGTCCCAGATCCAGCTGCCCCAGTACATGTACTTGGAAGGTGCGCTGTACTCCGTCGGGAGGTGCCGGCCGCCGCTCGTGCGGTTGGCCCGCAGCACGTACCAGACGTAGTACCAGTAGCGCTCCAGCTCAGGGTCGCCGCACTCGATCTGCGGGACCTCCTGCTGCAGATGCTGTTGCCAGTCCGTGCGCTGCCGGGTGATTTCAGCGGCCGGGGCAGCATACTCCCGCTGCCGGGCCTGTTCACTGCGCAGGTCGCCAGCTTCGTCGTCAGTGTAGAAGTCAGTGCGCAGGACCAGTTCAACTGTCTCACCCGGCTCGATCGGCAGGCCCGCTGTCATGTAGTAGTGCGGAGCCGTGCTGCTGTACTCGATCCGGCCCCCGTCATCCGGGAAGCGCATCCCGCTCTGGCCGAGCCGCATGCGGATGCTGGCAGCGGCCCCGTGTTCACGCCACAGGGCATGGAGGTCCTGCTCGCTGTTGCCAAAGCCGCCCGCCAGGGCGCGGGCTCCCGCGGGCAGCTCCAGCCAGATGCGCTGGATGCTGTGGATCGTGCCCGTGCCTTCGAAGACATGCGGCTGCCTGATTGTTGCCAGCGGGATGCTGCGGTCAATGCTGACAGTCACCTGCGGTTTCTCCAGCTGGCGCTGGTAGTCGAAGAAGGGCCACTGCTCCACACTGCCGTGGAAGGCCGCCAGCAGGTCCCGCGGCTGCTTTCCCACATTGCGGATGCGCAGGCGGCTGTGCAGTCCCGTGCGGTCCGCATAGCGTTGTTCACGGATGCTCAGGCCCCGGGAACGGTAACGGGCGCGGGCCAGGCCGGGGGCCCAGTCTGACTTCATTTCGCGCAGCTCCTGCGGGCGCTGCGGGTCGTCGGCATCGAACAGCGTCATGAGCGCCACAGCCGGCCGGTAGCAGGAGAACAGGGAGCCGATGCGATTCCAGAACATGGCCTGGCGCAGGCCGGGACCGCTGCCCCAGCCGAGGCTGATCCCGCCG
>JAHEFU010000268.1 GCA_024645305.1 Planctomycetales bacterium | reverse complement strand
CCCAGACGGCAGTCCTGCAGCGGGTGCGCCAGGTCAAGGGTTTCGATGCGCGCTACTACAGCAATTACTCCAACGTCGGCGAAATGGCGCATGTGGCAATCGTTGAGGGCAACCCAGCCATTGTCTATTACTCCGCGCTTGGTCCGGATCTGGACGGCATCATCTACCAGCGTGCGCTGGATCCGCAGGGCCATGTCTGGGGCGAGCCGGTGATCCTGCTTGACAACCCCGGGGATGGAGACATTCCATCTCTTGAGATCATCAATGGCAATCCGGCGATAGCCTTCCACAACCTGGTGTCCGGCGACCTGATGTACGTGCGGGCAACCAGCAGCACGGGCCAGAACAAGGTGGACTGGCCGGCGGCGGTCTCAGTCGATATCGGACCCGTCGGCCTTAAGCCTATACTTCGTGATGTCAGTGGACAACCGGCGATTGCCTACGTCAGCGGCCCAACACTCTATTACGTACGGGCTACAGGCAACAACGGCAGCTCGGCAGGAGACTGGCCTGATCCACGTATTGACCTTTATACGGATGCAGGGCTGCAGTGGATGCCGGAAATGAAGGTCGTGGCTGGAAACCCGGCGGTCGGGTTCATAAACGTGGATGACAACGAAGTGCTGTTCCTGCGCTCCAACACAGCCAGCGGCGCCAGCGCACTGGACTGGCCGGCCCTGCCGGTGCTTGTCAGCGGAGCAGATCCAGCATCTTCGACGATAAGCATGGCCGTGATCGACGGCAATCCGGCGATGACATACCTGGACCTGAACGTCAGCGGGCTCGTCTATACACGTTCCAACACAACGACGGGCAGCAGCGCTTCCGACTGGCCGAATGCAATCACGATCGACGCGGGAAACCTGCAGGGCGCTGACTTCCAAAGTCTTGAGGAAGTCGGTGGATATCCAGTTGTTGCCTACACCGACACTCAGTTCGGTATACGGACGAATATCCGGCGCGGACTGACAACGACGGGCAGCAGCTGGGGACCGGAGTTTTCCGTGGCAGACCATGATGAGTCGGTATACAACTGGATTGAACTGATTGACCTGCATGGACTGCCGGCTGTATCCGTCTACAACACGGGCCGCGACCGTGGCATGTTCTGTACGATGGAGCTGTATGACTGAGCAACTGCTTCAGCGTATGGCAACCATCAGGTCGCAGCGGATCTTGCCCGCAGCCATAGCATGTCAGTCAGGCGGGTAGTGCTCGATCGCGATCCAGTCCGGGTCCTGGTGGAGGCCGGACGCCAGCAGGCGTATGCCGAAAATGTCTCCCATCTCCCGCGGCAGCTTCCCCGGTTCGTCGTGGAAGTGCCAGCAGGCGTAGCGCTTGGCGGGGATGGCAATGATGGACAGACCCGCGGGGATTGCTTCACCCGGCATGAGCATGACTGCGGTCCAGTAACAGATTCCCCCTCCCCGGCCAGCAGGCATGCAGATCCCGCTGCATTCGTATTCGGGGCACTCGAACATCAGGCCGACCGCAGTCCATTCCGCCATCGTCACAATCCGAAGTTTCTGTGCAGCTGTTTCCATGGTTGCCCTCCCGCAACCCGGCCCGGACAGCCTCCCTGCGCCCTGAACCGGACGCCGTGACATAGCAGATTCTAACTGAGAGCGGTCTGGACTACAGGGTTCAACGGTCGGCGACCATCAAGTAGAACTTCAGCCTGCCCGGTTGCCTGGCATGCCCGTCCGGCAGGAAATGCCCGATGTGATCCAGGCGGTTCCGGCTGCTGGCGCTCAGAGATTCCTTCCTGCCAGGCCATTGCCTGGTCCCTGACGATCCAAATCATGGTATATATAGCGCCTGTATACACAAGGAGCCTCTGAATGGCAAACCTAAAGACGTTTTCCTGGAGCATACTAATTTGCCTGCTGGCAGCCTGCGGTGGATCCCATGGCAGCTACATCGAAAACCAGGCCGGGTCTGCCATGCAACAGGCCAGCCAGTCCGGCCAGTCCAGTGAGATTCCCGTGGCCAGTAACGCCCTCCCTGTGGATACCCGGCTGCCCTGGGAGGATCTGGATGGCAATGGCTTCGTGGATCCGGACACGGCGCGGATGTCCAGCGCGATCAATGGGAACAGTGAATTCTGGCGCGGTGTGGATGCCTTCGAAACGGCTGGTGATGCAACACCCGCGGGCCAGGCCCTGCGGCTGGAGAGCGGCACGGCGGGCAGCGGAGAACGCAGCTTCGCGACATACCGTATCCCGCTCAGCGGAGAGAACCCGGCGACACTGTCAACCGACATCAACCTGCGGCTGCGCAGCAACGGCACTGCCAGCGCTTTCAGCATCGGCATTGCCAACTACGGCAAGCGCCGCTGGGACTGGTTCGGTGGCTTCAGCGACGGCCGGATCCGCCTGCCGTTGAGTGAGGCCGCCACGGGAGACTACATCTCCCCCCTGGGCAATACATTCGTGAATGTCACGGCCTACGACGGCAGCAAGTTTGACATTGTGGGAATCAGCCTCAACCAGTTCGAGCCGGGGGACCTGAATGCTCCGCCGGTTCCGGGCGGCCTGACGCTGAGCCCCGTAGCGGGCGGACTGGAGCTGCAGTGGAACAGCGTGCTGGCTGCGGATCTCGCCGGCTACCGCATCTACTGGAGCAAAAACAGCTTCTCCAACCCGAACGCGGCTGGTGTGATGCATCTGCCCTATCTCGAGGGCAGTACACGGCACATCCTCAGCGGACTGGCTGGCAAGACCTTTGTGGCGATCAGTGCCATGGACCTCAATGGGAATGAAAGCGGCCTGTCCGCCCTCAGGAATGCGGTCGTCAATGCCGGGGACGGGCCCGTGCTCGGCCTGGAGGCTGAAACAGCCAGCGGCATCGTGAATGACAACATCGCCCTCACCGCCAGCGGGGCGGACAGCTACGACTGGGACCTCGACGGCGACGGAGTATTCGAGCTGACAGCTGACATCACCGGAAGCCAGCTGGCGGATACCGGCAGGGCCGGCATCATCCGCCCGGCGGTGCGGGCCAGCGCCGGCGGGACCGCAGTGGCGCTGGGCGCGCTCAGCCTGATCATTGCCTCTGACCTGCCCCCCGTGGCCATCCTCTCCGCCAGTCCGCTGAGCGGCCGGATTACTGATGGTGAATCGGAAGCCTTCAGCACGACGCTTGATGCTGCGGGAAGCTATGATGACGGGAACAGCCTGGAGTATGCCTGGGACCAGCTGGGTGATGGCAACCTGAGTGCATTCGATTTGCCCGCTCAGCTCCTTGCCAACTATTACGCCGCCGGTTATTTCCTGGCAGCAGTGCGGGTGAGGGACAGTGCCCAGCAGCAGGCCACGGCCGTAGTGCAGATCCATGTACGGCAGGTCGGGAACTTCCAGAACCTGACGCTTGACCACCGCTCAACCAATGGCTTCTACTGCCGTGCAGCAGAAGTGGCCGGCCACCCGGCAGTGGTTTACAGTTGTTTCTCCGGTGGGGCTGA
>JAHEFU010000071.1 GCA_024645305.1 Planctomycetales bacterium | reverse complement strand
CCAGATCCTGCGCGAACTCGGCAAACTGCGCCGCGAGCGCGGCCTGGCGATCCTGTTCATCACGCACGACCTCGGGGTCGTGGCCCAGGTCTGCGATCGTGTGATGGTGATGTACGCCGGACGGATCGTTGAGCAGGCCCCCGTTGCCGAATTCTTCGACCAGCCCCGCCATCCCTACAGCCGGGGTCTGCTGGAAAGCCTGCCGACCCTGACGGATGCCGGTCGCCGGTTGACAAGCATTCCAGGCTCCCCGCCCCAGCCCGGCAGCTTCCCGCCGGGCTGCCGCTTCTGCCCCCGGTGCCAGGTATCCATCGCACCCTGTCAACAGCAGTATCCGCCGCACTTTGGCGACGACAGTCACAGTGCGGCCTGCTGGCTGCTGGAGGAGAATGCGGTGCGGACTACCCCGGGAGGCAGCTGATGCTGCGGCATGCCCCGCGCTGGCTGATCCTCACGGTCCTGGGGCTCACTCTGGCCTTTTACTCCTTCAACATGGCCCGCAATCTGGGCGGTTCCGGTAGCCAGTCTGCCCAGCGGACGTCCGGCCGCTTCGCCGTCAGCCTGGAAAGGACGGTTGACGGTGACACAGCCTGGTTCCGCGATGGATCCGGCAATCAGCTGAAAGTACGCTTCATCGGGATTGATGCACCGGAGATGGGTGGGGCGGACTACTTCGCAAGCGGACTGGCCGCTGCCCGCCTGCTGGAACAGGCCACAGGCATTGAACTGGAACCCGAGCCCTCAAAACCCGAGGACAAACATGGCCGCGTGCTGGCCTGGATCTGGCTGGCAATGCCCGACGGCAGGGAGCTGCTGCTGCAGGAGGAAATGATGCGCAGCGGGCAGGCGGAACTCTATCGCGACGCCCGGGGCAGCCTGTACTTCGGCAGGCTGGAGCGCCTGGCCGGGAACTGAATCAGCTGCCGCTGCCGAGCTTGAGCTGCGGGCGGTCATCCTCATCCTCGGCAAAGGACACATCGCCTCCGAGCCGGCCGAACTTGCCCGGCAGGTCCTCGTATCCGCGGCGGATGAAATCCTGTCCGCTGATCACAGTCTCACCCTGGGCCAGCAGTCCGGCAATCACCATCGCCGCCGCTCCGCGCAGGTCAAACGCGTCAACCTGTACACCCATCAGGCAGCCCGGACGGCCCTGGATCACGGCCGTGCCGTTGGATGTCTTCACGCCTGCACCCATCCGCATCAGTTCGGGGAAGTGCCCCATGCGCCGTTCGAATACGGTTTCACTTACGGTGCTGACGCCGTTGGCAATGGCCAGCAGCACCGAGATCTGCGGCTGCAGGTCGGTCGGGAAGCCGGGGTGGGAGCCGGTACGGATGTCCGTCGGCAGCAGTTCACCGGAGTGCGAAACGCTGATGTGCGTATCTCCTTCCTCAATCTCAATGCCCATTTCTCGCATCTTGATGGTCAGGGCTTCAAGGTGCTGAGGAATGATGTTGTCAACGCGGCCGCTGCCTCCGCTGCCCGCGATGGCCAGCAGGTATGTGCCGGCCTCGATGCGGTCGGGGATCACCCGGTACTCGATTTTACTGGCAATCGAGCTGCGACCCCGGACATGGATGATGCTGCTGCCCGTGCCCTCGATCTCGACACCCATGGCCAGCAGGAAGTTGCAGACCTCCACCACGTCGGGATCCAGCGCAGCATTGTGGATCGTGCTTTCACCCTCGGCCAGCGCGGCGGCCATCAGCGCATTCTGTGTGGCACCGACACTGGCAATGCTCAGGAATATCTCCGCACCCCTGAGTTTGTCAGCCCGGGCCACGATCCTGCCGGCTTCCTGGCGCACATCCGCCCCCAGGGCCTTGATGGCTGCGAGGTGTTCTCCGACGGGGCGGGCGCCGATCTGGCAGCCACCGGGCAGCGGGACTTCCGCATGACCGAAGCGCGACAGCAGTGGTCCGAGAGTCACGAAGCTCGCCCGCATGCGGTTCACAAGCTCATAGGGAGGATCCCAGCGGTGCACCCTGGCCGCATCAATGTGCATGATCCCGTCATCGCCGGGGCCGCTGCAGGATGCGCCGAGGCTGCTTAGAACTTCTCGCATGATCCTGACGTCCTGCAGGTCAGGCACGTTGTGCAGGGTCACCGGACGTTCATTGAGGAGTGCGGCAGCGATGATCGGAAGGGCGGCATTCTTGCCTCCGGAAGCGCTGATACTGCCTGACAGGGGCTTGCCACCCCGCACGATAATGCTTGCCACGGCGATAGCATATCATTCGCGGAACCCGTCCCGTGGGCCGTGCCAGCCAGCCATATGGATTCGCGTGGAGGAAGGTGGGGCGGCAGGAATGCCCGAGCAGCAACCAGTTCGACTAGGGCTGTCTCTCAGAATCCTGAGCAGAAGTCCGGTACCGATGCACAGCACAGCTGCGCCCAGGCATCTGTTCAGGCCCCCAAAATGTTACCTCCCTAAGCCGCAACAGGCATTCCTGCCTGTACCAAGCAACCGGATTCAGCCAGTCCGGAAGTCTGGTGACGATTTCAGCCGGCTTCATACTTGTATACAAAGCCGTATTAATTTGTAACACAATTCCAGTACAGCGAACAGGTCCAAGGCGCCCTGCGCCGGGTTCCATCCGGTGGCGACACTGCAATTCCGGCCGGGACACCGCTGCACCGTCTATAAATAGGACTCTGCTGATGCCTCAGCAAGGAAATTCAGATGATCACGAGCAAACTGGTCCTGGCAATACTCCTCCTGGCCCTCTCACTTGGCCTGGCCTCCTGCAATGACGCGGACAAGCAGCCGGCCGCAAACCAGCCACTGGGCGCTTCTGTCGGCAACACCCAGCAGACTGTGGAGCTGCGCGTGCTGGGGATGCATTGTGACAACTGCGTGCAGTCCATCCAGGGCAACGTTGCAAAACTCGAAGGGGTCGAGACAGTCAGCGCGAGTTTCGGGAATGCGGCGGTTCTGGTGGGTTTTGATCCGGGCCGGACAAGCATCGCTGAAATCAGTGCGGAAATTGAATCACTCGGATTCAAGGTTCCCGGGCAGGCCAGCGAGCATCCCTACAGCGCACCGGACAGCGGCCAGGCGGCCAGTGACGCAGCAGCGGACAGCCTGGCCGAGGATGCTGCAGATGACTCACCCGCCGATCCCGCCGGTGCACCGGACGCAGGTTGATCAGGATTTGACATTCACGCTGCCAGGGAATCACCGCATTTCAGGCGCAGTCCTGTAAGCTTGTATGGTCAGTCCGATTCAGCTGTCCGGCAGCGGCATTCCTGCAGATTGTGACAATGTCCCTGCAACGTCTGCCTGTGGATGTCCAGCTGGCATAGAGAGAGACCGGCAACCTGGCTCACATGCAATGGGGATACTGAACATGGAGATGAACAACAGCATTGACGGCGACCTGCTGGTGATGGACATCAGCGGCGATATTACTTTCTTCAATGTCGGTCAGGTGATCTCGGAGATTGACCAGGCCCGGGCCGGTTACCAGATCGTCCGGGTTGTCATCAACGCCGGGCGTGTGTCGCTGGTTGATTCAGCAGCGCTTGGCGCTCTGGTCAGCAAGTCCCGCCAGCTGCTGGAAATTGGAGGTTACATGCGGCTGATCAATCCGCACACGGGCATCGTCAATGCACTGCACCGCATCCACACTGAGGAGATCCTCCCGAGCTTCAGCACGCTTGATGAAGCCCTCGGCCACGCCTGAGGATACTTAAGTCCGAGGCTGCTGCGCCCGACGTCAGACCTGCAACCCGTTCCCAGCAACCTGCAACCAGTTAGCGGATTTCCACCAGCAGGCGCTGGGGCTCATCCGGAAGCTGCTCGCTGTCAGCCGGCTCATCATTGACATAGACCACGATCTGGTCCCGTCTGATGTCAAGGGTGTCAATCCCCATCACGCGGCACTGCATCAGCACCCGGCTGTAGATGTAGTCATCAAGTTCGCTGCGCTGCATGCTGTGCCAGTTGCTGGGCAGCAGCAGGTGCAACTGCAGTTCGTGTTCAAGGTCGCGGCGGTAGGTCTCTATCTGGTCTTCATCCAGCTCATACAGCGCCAGGCTGTTCTCCAGCCGGTTGCCGAGCCTCAGTTCCAGCTGCTCGAACCTGGCAATGGCAACTGCATCGTCCTCGGAGATCCCCGGCTGGGCCAGGAATGACGCATCGTCCTGCCCGTTGTCAGGCAGGGACAGCCAGCTGCCGTCAAAGCCGGCCTCGGCGAAGCCCAGGCTGACGATGCCGCTGATGGTCCCCGGATCCGCCGGCAGCCCCGACTGCGGCACATGCGGGGCCAGTACCGCCAGCACAGCGAGCAGCTGCTGGTCACTCATTCCGGCGGGGAAGGCGATGTCACTGTCCGCGTGGCGGATCACACGGATCTCACCACCGGGCAGGGCATCCTCCACGAACAGGCGGTTGCTGCGGCGCTGCAGGCTGAAGCGCTCCACGCGGCGGATGCTGTTGTCAATCACGTCGATCCGCGGGTCGGCACTGGCCAGCTCCGGGATGTAGACAGAATATGCCGTGCCATCCGCCAGCAGCCGCACCTGCGGCTCAGCGGCGATATCCGCGCTGTTCTCACTGACGGCCAGCTGTAGTTTTTCCTGCAGAAGCTCCCGCTCGGGCTCGTTCAGCCCCTCGCCGACTGAGTACTCCAGCCAGGTGCCGACGCTGCTGTGGGCCAAAAGTGTTTCCACCCGGCCATTGTCCGCCAGCTGCGGTGGCCTGTTGTCATTTCCTGGCTGCTGCCCGCTGAGCATCCCCGGGATGGCGAACAGCGCTGCGACAAGCACCGCGCAGGCCGCCAGCGTGCCGACGGACTTCAGTTGCCAGCCATTGCCAAACAGCTGCTCCAGCAGGTTGAGGCGCGCAGGCTCCTGCAGAATGCTTTCCGCCAGGCTCACCCGGTTGAGCATCTGCCCCATATCCGGCGGCAGGGCGGCCTGCGCCTGCGCTCCCGCGAATTCGGCATTGTGCACAATGAGCTGCCTGAGTTCAGGGTCGGCGGCCACCAGGCCCTGCTCCTGCTCGCTGAGCTGGGCAGTGCTCGTGATCCGCTGCGTTATGATCTTTTCAAATAATTCCATGTCCTCACTCGCTAAGCCGTGATTTGGCCATCTTGTCGCCCTGCTCTGCCCCTACAGCGTCAGAGAGCAACTTGCGGATGGCCCGCCTTGCCCGAAACAGTCTCTGTCTAACCACCGATGACGCAATTCCCAGCACCTGGCCGGTCTCTTCCATGCTCAAGCCATCCATGTAGTACATCTCCAGGATCTCCCGCTGGCTGGCGGGCAGCTTGAGCATCGCGGTCAACAGCTCGGGTGACAGTCCGCCCGAACCCGGTCCGGCCTTGCCACCCAGATGCGGCATCTCCTCCACCGTCTGCGGTCTGGCCTTCTGGGCTCTGAGCCCATTGAGAAAGCGCGTCCGCACTATGGAGAGGAGCCAGCTCTTGAAGGTGGCTTCTTCCTTGAGCTGGTCGAGTTTCCTTAAGCCGTGCACAAGCGCCTCCTGCAGGAGGTCTTCCGCATCCTCGCGCCTGTTGCACAGCCGCCAGCTGTAGTTCCAGGCAGCGCGATACACTTCCTGTGTCAGGAGCCGTTCGAAGCGCTCCTGCCGCTGTGGATCCCTCATCCTGGCCATATAGACATTATTGTCCCCGGTTTCGTTTCGTTGTGCATTTCGTTAATCTCAATGCATTGTGAGGGTGAGAAGGGCTTTCAAAGCACAGCGGACAGTGAAGGTATAATTCAGCTATGTCTGAAGTCCAGCTTACATTCGATGTGATCAGCGAGGAAGATGGTTACTGTGCATCCTGTACGCTACCTGGTCATGGTTTGCATACGCAGGGAGACAGTCTTGAAGAGCTCCGTTCCAACATAGATGAAGTAGTGCAGCTGTATCTGGAATCACTGGTTGATGATCTTGGGGCAGAAGCTCCCTCTCAGGCCATTGTCTCCTTGAGGTTTACTCAGCCAATCGCACGTATTGCATGATGCGCAAACCTCGAAAGGTCAGTGGCGTACAACTAGCCCGTAAACTTGCTTTATTCGAATACAAGGAAATACGCCAAAAGGGCAGCCATCTTACTTTGAGGACTGAATTGCGCGGAAGGCATACTATCCAGATTCCTCTTCATAAAACCTTGAGAGTTGGCACACTTCATGTGCTTCTTAAGGATATTGCAACCCATCTTTCCATGACAATTGATGAGCTGGTAGTCATGCTCGAGCTTTCATGATTCAACGCATTACATAGCTTAGAAACAGTGATGTCAGCATTATCCCGGCTGGTGACAACCAGTGAAAACAAAACGGGACCGGATTGCTCCAGTCCCGCTCTTATCCCAATTTCCGCTTCTGTCTTCTGTTCTGTTCCCTGTTCCCTGTTCCCTGTTCCCTGATCCCGGATCCCGGGTTCCTGACTATCTGCTGGACTTCGGTGCTTTTGCTTCCGCTCCAACCGTGTGGCTTTCCTCACCGACCTCATGGATGTCCGCCAGCACCTTCACACGCTCGCGGCCTTCCGCGTCACTGTCCCGCTCGATCGTGATGTCAACTACGAACTCCTTCTCCGGGCGGTTCTCCGCCAGCCAGTCCTTGATGGTCTTCTCGATCTCTTCCTCAGTCGCGCTGTCCGGGAAGTTGAACACCTGGTCCTCAACCTTGAAGCGCATGCCACCCTGACCCGGTCCCTCGGGGCCGTAGAACCAGAGCGCACTCTGCACGACGGGAACCGGTGCGCCGGGGATCTCGGCGATCTTCGCCTGGATCAGTTCCAGCAGAGCCGGGTCCTCCTCAAGGAGGCTGATGACCAGCGTTGCCACGGGCGTCGGCTCCACACCGGGATCATCCGAACTGGCCTCCACGTTGACACTGATCTGCACGGTCTTCTTGTCGCTGGCGGAGTCGCCGTACAGTTCCGTCTTGGCTTCCTTGACCTTGGCGATGTATGTATCCAGCAGCGGCTGCAGGGCATCCTCGCCAGCGGGCAGGCTGCCCAGGTTGTACTCCAGTACATTGCCGGCGCTCATGCTCCAGGCGGGGGAACTGTCCAGGGCGATGTAGCCCACATAGGCGAAACTGAACACTGCAATCAGCAGCGTGGCCAGACCGAACTGCATCAGCGGGGAACGACCCGCGAACATTCTTGTGAATAATGACATCTTCTGCTCCCTGACGGATTCCCCTCCGGCCTGCATCGCCGTTGCCAGCAGCTGCCTGCGCGGTGGTGCGGATATCCGGGCCGCGCTGTCGGGCGCTGCCAGGATGCGGTTCTCGGCAATCAGGTCCTGAAGTTCCCGGCTGCCGGCCACCATCTCGCGTTCCTGTGCACTGAGCACGCCGGGGTCGGCAATGCGCTCGGTGAGAATCCTGTCCTTTAGATTGTGTTTCATGGCTTGCCCCCTACAGCAGGGAAGAGAAATTCCCGGCTTCCTGGGGAGAATACTGGCGCCGCATCGCCTGGCGGGCACGGTAGAGCCTCTGCTTCACGATCCGGGGCCCGATGCCCAGCACCGTGCCGCATTCCTGCATGTCGAAACCCTCAATGTAGTAGAGTTCAAGCAGTTCACGCTGCGGCTTTGGCAACCGGGCGAGGGCCGCCCTGACCTGGTCAGCAAAGGGGTCCACCGGGCCATCCGTTCCGATGTCCGGCAATTCATCCAGCATCGGCGGACGCGACTGGGCGCGCTGCCACTGGCGGATATAGCGGCGGCGGATGATCGAGACCAGCCAGGCGGATGCACTTACATCATCACGCAGCTGGTCCAGCTTGGCGAAGGCCTGCGCCAGGGATTCCTGCAACAGGTCCTGGGCATCCTCCCGCTGGCGGCAGAGCCGCAGGCAGTAGCGCCAGGCGCGTTCGTAGACCTGCTCATTGATGAGCTCCACGAAGCGCTCCTCACGCAGCACCTGCACATCCTCCACTGATCTGCTCAGACCGGCGGCAGCAGTCGTGGACCGCTGGTCCGGTGCATCCTGCTGCTGTCTGTCCTGGGATGGCATGGCCTGGGCTTCAACTCGTTCAAACGCTTTCACATCCACTGAGAGCAGTAGATCAGACAGATGGTAACGGCTTGCTGCGGAAATCGGAAATCGGTGTGCGGAATGCGGGGAAGCGGATATCGGAATGCGGAAATCGGTGTGCGGGAGTCGGAAATCGGGACGACATGGAGGTCAGGCCCGCGCAGCAGGAATGACAAGGGGTGCTGCATCTCGCCGCAGGCAGGATGCAGTGTGCGGGAATGAAATCCGGGATCGGGATCAGGGACCCGGAGGGGGTGCGACACTTGCTGTCGCACAATATTCACATCGGGCAGTTGGCAGCTGCTCAATCAGCAGGCCGACTCTCTGAAGCTCGGCTTCAGCGCGACCCGGCCAGCTTTGCTGGCCGCAGCGCCAGACCGTCGAGTGCTCGCACGAGACGGCAGGTCACTTTGCAACTTCAACCCGACCCAATCCGGCTTAGCCGGATTGCAGGGTCAGACCGTCGAGTGCTCGCACGAGACGGCAACTCACCCTGTAACTTCAGGCCGACCCGCCGGAACTTGCTTCCGGCGCAGGCCCAGACCATCGAGCCCTCGGGCGAGATGGCAGATCAATAGGAATCAAAAAGGGGACCACCGGGCGGCGGTCCCCTCACTGGTTGGGTTTGGCTGTGAGTTGGAAGTTAGTTGCGTTGTCAGTATTGCGGCTCACCGCTGCCCAGGCCCGCATCGCTGCAGAACCGGAGCCAGATCGCTGCCCCGTCCGGGTCGAGCACGCCGGGGCGGGCCGCCTGTGCACCGGCCACGCGCCTGGCATGCTCGATAGCCCGTTGCAGGCTGCCGCGGTGGTCCGCCGCAGCCCCGTGAGGCCCGTTATGGTTACTATCCATCTCTGTAGACATCCTTTGCATTTTCATCCCTTTGCATTCCTCTCCCCCTCTAAGCAACCCGCCGTCCGGGCGGGCCTGTCGTCAGATTCTCAGACTGTCCGCTGCTGCGGTCCGATGGCGGCCTGCAATTCCAGGGCGCTGCGCTGCCAGAGCTCCGTATTGCTCTCGCGGAACGCTCGCCACTGGGCAATCGCCTCCTGCAAGGGCGGCAATTCGCTTTCGCGGCCCTGCCAGCAGCCCATCAGGTTGCCGTGCACACTGTTGGAGCTGATCACGTGCACAACATGGTCTGGCCGCCCATCGCTGTCAACATCGCGTCCGGGCGTCAGCCGGTTGCCGTAGACCAGCAGGTAGTAACCAACCACCGTCCCGTCGTTCAGCACCGGGATGTAGCTGTAGTTGCCAATGAAATCCCTGCTGCCAAGTTCCACGAGGCGCATCGGTTGCGTGGCCCGCCGTCCACGGCGGTACCAGTTGACGGGCACTCCGCTGGGTTCCACGCTTGCCATCAGCGGTTCGATGCGCAGCGGGAACTGCTCAGTGTCAGCGGTCCAGCGCTCGATCTGGTACTGGACCGTCACCAGCCCATGCACGCTCTGGCGGAATTTCTCGCTCGTTGGCAGGCCGCGCTGGCCGACGATCAGCATTGCCACATAGATGGCAAACACCGGAATCACCACTGCCACGACCCGGCCCCGCACTGGCTGGCTGAGCTGCTGCCTGAGGCTGTGTTTCCATCCCGGATTGCTTTTCCCAATTCCCTGCATCACAGCGAACTAGACGCGATGGAATATGCAATGGTTTCGCTGGTTTCAGAAATTCTCAGAAACAAATTGATTTCTTTGTAAATGCAATGCTGTCTCATTAATATTACTGAGTTGCGGCTTGCTGATTTACAGATGCGCAGAAAATCGCACTGGCTTTCCATCTGGAGTCCATCCCTTTACGCTGACGTTGATGTTTGCGTCCGCGCTTCCCCAGGCTCGGTGCATCCCCGTGTTCATAGACCACGCGAAGTGGGCCTTGTTCACACTTCCATGGAAAATATCCCGGGAAATCTCCATTTCGGTGACAATTGCCAACTGTCCGTGAATCCTGCTGGGACAGTTGGCAAATGTATAAGGTGTGGGGTGGAAGGAGTAATGAGCAGGAAGTCCGTGAACCGGATGGTGGTAGGCCGTTTACGGCCGCTGTTTTCCCCGGGCGTAAACGCCCGGCTACCGGGGCAAGAGGGCAATGAGCTACTTATTCTGCTTCTGCTTCTGCTTCTGCTTCTGCTTCTGCTGCCGCTTCTGCTGCCGCTGCTTCTGCTTCTGCAGCCTCGGCCTCGGCTGCCTCGCGGGCCATGGTTTCCAGTTTCCACTTGCCCCAGTCCGGACCCGGCACATAGACGATGTAATCCGCCAGCTCGCGATCACTGAAGGGATCGAGGTTCACGAAGCTGTCCACCGGCCGGAGCGCCACCACCACCACCCTGTCATCAGGCCTGCGCTGGACCAGGCGCTCCACCGTACCCAGGCCGTAGTCACTGTGGAAGCTGCCGTTGATATGCAGCACCGGCATGTCCGGATAGGAATCGCGGATCTGCGCAATGCTCTCCGCCATGGTGTCATCCTTGATGCACTGGGCCTGGTAGAAGGCTGTCATCTTCTCTTCGCTCATACCGCTGCCGTGGCCGCCCATCGCATTCACGAAGTTGTCATAGTAGGCATTCTTTTCGTTGACAGTGGCCCCCGCCACCCAGGGCCGCTCCTCGTCCGTCAGCTCGCCGTACATCTTCGGCAGGCCCTCCTTGCTGACGATGCTGGCGAATCGCCGCGGGATATTGCCGGCGCGTACGGGGATGTTGAACTCCCGGCAGTATTCAATGAGCGGGCGGTAATGCTCCGGGTAGTTGGGCCAGGGCCGGCTGTCCGCGAGGAAGCTCTCCTCGTCGATCTCGCCTGAGAGGTAGGCATCCAGCTGGCGCTGCACATCGCGCTCAAACTGCTCCATCGCCAGCGCTACGCGGAAATCATGCCGCCAGGCCAGCTCATCAAGCACCCTGAGCTGGGTACGGTGCGAGGCATCATCGTCGTGGTACTCCCCGAGGAACACAACGTCGGAACTGGCCAGATCGGCGATGAAGCTCTCCCAGCTCGTGATTCCGCTGGGGAACATGGCCGCGTCCTTGTTAAGCGCATATATGCGCAGCGGATCCGGGCCGCGGCTGTCCGCTGCACGTGCGGTGTCAGTCATGGCAGTCAGGACCAGCAGGCCGGCCGCGATGGTAATGGCAGTTCTGATGTACATGGTGCATTCCTCTCAACTGGTTCCATTATAGATATGGGTCCGGGGCCTGGCCGGGATGCCCCGGCGAAACCTCACTAATCCGACAAATGTCATACTTCATATCACCATGCAGATCGTGGAACGGATCAGCCAGCATGCCAGGCGCGAACGCAGCCGCCTGCGTACTGTCCTCAATGTAGCCAGTCTCGCAGCCTTCATGCTGGGCTTCGTGTTGAGTATTGCCGTGGTGGATGCCGCCACGCGAGGCTATTTCGACGACCAGGCCAGCGGCCTGCTGGCCGCCATCGGCTCGGCAGTGGGCATCGGCAGCATCTGCTTTCTGGGCCTGCGCAGCCTGGCGGGGGACTGGCTGGGGCGAGTGGAAGCCGGCGGGCAGGAGATCCTGCGGGACAGTCCGGCGATCCTGCAGATCATGACCGGCCAGCTGCCGGAGGACCTGCCGGGCCAGGCTCCCGGTGGCAGCTTCAGCACCGCGAGCGGCGAACAGGGCGACATCATTGCCCGCATCGACAAATGAACAGTAGCAGCGGCGCCCTCGCCGCTGATCATTTCGCCCTCGCCGCTGATCCTCTTCAAACCTGGCCGCTGCCCTGGCGGCGTTCGCCGCCAGTCAGAACACGTCAAACATCTCTACCCATCCATAGGAATGCAGGTCCGGCCAGCGTCGCTTCGGATTGCTAAGGATGTAAGCCGCTTTATCACGGATCTCTCTTTCGTTGCGCATTATTTCCGTGTAGTTGCTTTTCTGCCAACGTATACCACGAACTCCCCTCAGTCGGTTTATGGCCTTGGAGGTGTACGACTTCCAGCTGTGCAGGATCTTACCTAGCTCCTCCGGTGGCAATGGCATGACCATCACATGAACGTGATCATCCATGACGACATAGCATGCGAGCCTGTATCGGTCCTGATGCCAGAGAGTCAAGGTCTCCGTAACAAGCGTGCGCTCAGCAGTTGACAAGGTGTCGCTTCTGTCTGCCAGACACCAGGTCACGAAGTAAACAGACTCCGGTATGCGGAGTTGTGGAAGGTGTTTGTACCGATCTGACATGGTTCAATCCAACATTCCGGCGGCGGGGCGCCGCCACTACT
>JAHEFU010000070.1 GCA_024645305.1 Planctomycetales bacterium | reverse complement strand
CGGGCCGCACCATTTCCTTGATCTGCTCCTTGGGCAGTCCGGTATCAATCACAAACTCGGAGATCTGCGGGATCTTCTTGCGGTCCTCCGGAGAGGCCACATGCACCGGCTTGGTTGCCGGATTGAGGATGCCAATGATATCGCCCCCATTGCTGGTCATCACCAGCACACGGCGGGCAAACAGGTTGCGGGTGTCAAAACCGCCGGCCTGCTGGATCCTCAGGAAGCCCTCATCATCAACATGCCTGACATAGAAGCCGATCTGGTCCATGTGGCAGGCCAGGACCACGCTCTTTTCCTCACCGGAATTCGGCTTGGCGGCCTTCAGGCGGCCCCACAGGTTGCCCACCCGGTCCACATCGGAACTGTCCCACCAGCCCTCGGTATGCTTCTGCAGCAGTTCCCGGACTCGTTCCTCGCGTCCGGGGATACCCGGGGTCTCACAAAGCGCCTTAAGAAATTTCATGCTTTCCACCTTCCTCCAGAATTGAGGATTCTATCATCAGCGCTACCTGGACTCGGACGCTGAGCTTTCCCACAGTTCACGGGCTGCCGCTTCGTTGGCTGCGATAGCTCGTTCATCCGCCTTCTGCTGCAGCTGGGCTTCAATTGCCTCAAGGATTTCCTGCGTGCCCGTCAGTCCCTGCCAGGCCTCGCGATACTCGCTGATATGCCCGTTCATGGCCGGCAGCATCTTGTCCAGCTGCCAGCCGATCACGGGGGCCGGCCGGTTCTGCAGGTTGACGCGTTCCAGGGAGAAGCGGCCCGCATTGAGCAGCTGCTGCTCCACGTCCAGCGCAGGCAGCATCTGCGGCTCCAGCCGCAGGATCTCCCGGGCCTGGGCCAGGGTCTGTCCGGCGTCCTCCTCGCGGCCCAGCAGTCGTTCGCAGACCAGCAGGGCCATGATCGTTTCACTCTTGCTCTTGTCCGGCAGGCCTTCCCAGTCGAGTTCAATTGACCGCCTGAATTCAGCAGCTGCCAGTGCGTAGAATGCCGAAGATGGAATGTGGTATTCGTGCTCGCCCGACCAGACGCTGAAGTTTGACGCATAGGCTCCGCTCAGGGCGATCCAGCCCAGTTCCAGATGCTCCATCTGTGCCTCGCGGCTTGACAGGTAATGGCCATACTGCAACTGGTCCGGTGTCCAGTCACGATAACCGTAGCGCTTAAGCCCCGCAGAAATCCGCTCCAGGTCCCAGTTCTGCTTCAGGGCCTGCAGGCGCTGGGGCCAGCGCAGGTTGTTGAGGGAAGCATCCTGGTAAACGTTATTGCAGGTCGGGCAGATAACCGGCAACTGCTCCCACTGCTGCAGCATCAGGTCCGGCATCGCGGAACCACCGTCGGGAACCCCCACGGCTATCTTCATGAAGTCCGAGGCGATGCCACCTTCAGCATTGTCCATCGGCAGCCCCTGGCCGTTGCGCAGCAGAACGGGCAGCTTCAGCGGAGTATTGTCCAGCGGGCAGGCCATGTCCCGCGTCACATAGGTCGGTGTGAAATCCGCCAGCTTTTCGTAGTACTCGGTCAGTTCGTCACGCACCGGACTGTCAATCGGAGGCGGGGACGAACGCTGCTTCTCCAGCTGCGTTTCCAGTTCGGAAACCGCCGGCTGCTGCACGGCCTGCACCGGATTGAACGTCCGCCAGACTGCGTAATAACCGAGCACGGCCACAAGGGCGAAGATGAACAGGACTTCCGGGGCAAGCTTGAGTGCCGGCTTCTTTTCTGCTTTCTTCATCAGAACTGCGGGGCGTTCCCGCTGCCCTGCTGATCCAGGATTGCCGCCGTGATGCTCAGGTCCACCCAGGAGCCGTAGGCTGAGACTGACTGGTTGTAATAAATGTCAATCTGGACAGCCTGGCCATAGGCCGCGGAGAACATGTCAAGCAGCGTGGCATGCAGCTCACTGGCGGGCATGTCCATTGCCAGCACAAGGCTGCGCTCACCGACGGCAATCGTGATCGGTTCCTCAACCGTGCTGCCGTAGTAGTTGAAGTCAGCGGTCCGCAGCGGCAGGAACTCCGCGCTGGCTCCGGGCAGCAGGCTCTCCACGCCACCCAGTGCGCTGAATACGATCTGCACTTCACTGGGCCGCATCCCGCGGAAACTGATGTCATACATGAATCCGTCCGCCGTCTCATCCTCATAGCCAATGCTGACAATGCTTGCCGCGGAATCCAGCAGGCGCGTCTCCCCGTTGGCGATCCGGCCCGCGTTGACCATCCCCGCGATGTAGCTGTTGTCATACATCAGCTGGTCTGGCAGCTTGTCAGCCCACCAGCCGCCGCTCTCATAGTCATAGGGACGCTCCGCCGTCTTGAGCTGGACCTGCGTTCCGAAGAACTGGTTGATGTAGTCATCGTCCGCCGGTTCGGCCTGTGCCTGGCAGCACAGCAGAAGCAGCAGGAACAGGACACTTGTCATGATACGCATTTCGGTTTCCTCCAGTGAGATTCCGATTTTAGCACTGCAGGCCCCGGGGCACTGGATTGCGCGGGCCTGATCCGCTAGAGTATTTGCACATGCTTTTCAGGCGCAATATCCCTCCGGCGATCAGCATCCCCCTGCTGCTGCTGGGCTTTGCGGCACTGCTGGGTGCCGGGAGCCTGCTGCGCAATAACTACGTATCGGGCAGCGACCAGCGCAATATGCCGGCGACTTATCCTCCCCCGAACACGTACATTTCCGCCAGCTTCAGCGAAGTCTACAGCTGGACAGATGCCGCAAAGGACCGGTACGTTTCACTCACCGGCCGCCTGCATGTCTGCGACGGCACGGAGCAGTGGCTGCCGAAAAGCTACGAGGACACAACCGGCCGGGCCTTCCTCTACCGTTACGTGAACAGCTGCTGCCCGGGTCATGCGGTCCCGGCGGTGCTCGAATTGCAGCCGGAGCAGGTTTCGTTGTTTGAGCTGCCGGGCCAGGACAGCTGGGTGGAACTGCGGGGCAGGGTCCTGCTGCAGGGGCAGCCGGGCAGTGTTCCCAAACTGCTGATTGATGAGTTCAGGCCCCTGGCTGAAGAGCCTGCGGACCCGCTGGAGCAGCTGTTCCCTGCCTCGAAGATGGGCGCTCCCTGCCAGGGCAGCCGACCGGACGTGCCCTATCCGCCCCGTTGAGTTATTGCGCGAACGCGTTATAATGCCCCGACTGAGGCTGCAAGTCCGTAACGGAGGGTTGACCGGGATGGATATGCTTTACAGCGACCTGCAGGAACGCCTGTTCACTGCCAGCGCGGCGGGGGATCTCCCCGGGCTGCGCGAACTGCTCGACACCGGGGTTGACCTCAACTGCCGCGATGCGACGGGCATGACCCCCTTCCTCACTGCCGTGCTGCATGACCAGGCGAAGGCCGCGCGCTTCCTGCTGCACCGCGGAGCCGTGCTTTCCGAGGTGCTGGAGGAGGATGGCAGCGAACTGCACATCATGGTCTGGATCGAGCACCTGCCCCGCCTGAAATACCTGGTGCGTTGCCAGTGGATGCTCTGCGCAATTGACAGCAATGGCCGCACACCCCTGCTGCTGGCTGCCCTGCGCCGCAATGAGCGCATCCTGCGGCTGCTGCTGGAACAGGAAGCACCTGTCAACATGGCTGACCACGATGGCAACACGGCCCTGTCCGTGGCCGCTGCCAACGGTGACCTGCGCTGTGTGGAGCTCCTGCTGCGCCACGGCGCGGAGGTGGAGGGATCCCCCTACCACCGCCACACACCGCTGCAGCTGGCAACGGATCCCGATGTGCGGGCCCTGCTGCGGCAGTACGGCGCCCGCGACCAGGCCTGCTGGCAGAAAGTGGGCTGAGGACGGGAGCCGGAAGCAAAATGAGAAAGGGCAGGCCCCTGGGCCTGCCCTGATGATTCATTTCGTTGCCAGCTTTTCAGCTGGCCTACCCGGTTGCTGGATGCCGCTGCTATGGAGCAACTCAGGGAAACCGCATACCGCGTCCCTCATCCCGCAAACCGCATCCCTACTTCCGGTAGCTGTTCCACTTCTCCTCGAGGTCGGATGAAGTCAGCGTGGCGTGGATGTACTCCGCCAGCTCATGCCCGGTGGCCCCGGTGTCGCGCCCGGTGGTGACAACCTTCTGCTCGAACTGCCCGCAGATGTCGAGGGCCATTTCCAGCTTCTTCTGCAGGTCCGGATGGCCGATGTGCCCGAGCAGCATCGCCGTGGCGCGGATCATGCTGGAGGGGTCGGCATACTGGGCGCGGCCCTCATCCACCATGCGCGGAGCGCTGCCGTGGATCGCCTCGAACATCGCGTAGCGCTTGCCGATGTTCGCGCTGCCAGCCGTGCCCACGCCGCCCTGCATCTCGGCGGCCTCATCCGTGAGGATGTCACCGTAGAGATTCGGCAGGATCATCACCTGGAACTGGCGCCGGCGCTTCTCGTCAATCAGCTTGGCCGTCATGATGTCAATGTACCAGTCGTCCACGTTGATGCCGGGGTAGTCCTTCGCCACCTCCTGGCAGACGCGCAGGAAGCGCCCGTCGCTGGTCTTGACGACATTGGCCTTGGTGACGATCGTGACCTGCTGCTTGCCCTGCTTCTTCGCATACTCGAAGGCCATGCGTGCAATGCGCTCCGTACCCTGCGTGGTGATCAGGCGGAAGTCAATGGAGATGTCGTCGTCAATATCCAGGCCGTAGGGCCCGAGAGCGTAGAGGTCCTCGGTGTTCTCGCGGAAGAATGTCCAGTCGATGCCCTGCTCCGGGATCTGCACCGGACGCACGTTGGCAAACAGGTCAAGCTTCTTGCGCAGGGACACGTTGGCACTTTCGATGTTCGGCCAGGGATCACCCTTGCGCGGGGTGGTGGTCGGTCCCTTGAGCAGCACGTGGCAGGCACGGCATTCCTCAAGCACCTCATCCGGCACCGCCTGGTTGACCTCGGCGCGGCGCTCGATGGTCAGGCCCTCGATGTTGCGCAGCTCGATGCGCCCGCTGTCAACCTCGTCCCTGAGGATCTGGCGCATGATCCACTCGGCGTCCTTCGCGATGGATGTGCCGATCCCGTCGCCCGGCAGGATACCGATGATGATCGGGTCCAGCTTGGAGAAGTCGAGCCAGTCCGGCTCATTCTTCAGGCGCGCGACGCGGGCCTGCATGTCCTCCAGCAGTTTGCCGAAGTGTGCGGTTGCTCTGTTGATGGCTTCGTTGGACACAATCTACCCCTGTAAATGTCTGTGGACGCGGATATTATAACGGTGGCCAGCCGGCCTTCTGGGGAATTGCTCCAAGGCCACTGGCCGGGCCGGGTCAGCCCTCCCGGGCTGCCAGTTCCTCAATCCCGCTGATCAGTTCGCGCAGGTTGAAGGGCTTGTTGAAGGTCAGCGAGGCACCCAGCGCCCTGGCGGTCTCAAGAAAGTCCACGTTACCCTGCCGGCCACCACCGGACATGGCGATGATGCGCGCGGACGGCTTAAGGTCGAGGATTTCGCTGATGGTTTCCAGTCCGTCCTTGACCGGCATGATGATGTCCGTGATCACGATGTCGAATGCGCCATCGCCGAACACATCCATGGCCTCGGCCCCATTACTGACGGCGACCACATCATAACCGGAGCTGAGCAGAATGCTGTGCAGCACGTCCCGCACATCCTTGTCATCATCAATCAACAGGATTCTGATCATTTCCACTCTGCGTCCAGTTTGCCTAAGGTGTCAGCCGGATGGCTGTTCAGGTCCGGCCCGCTGCGGCATCCTGACGGCCCGCTGGCCGCTGCCGGGTTCTCCCATGATATCCCGTGGCGGGGCCAGCCGTGCAGCCTCGTGTACTGTGCCTCACATCAGCCAGCCTGTGATGTACCAGGCTGCAATCATCAGCTGACAAGTTCACCCAGCACCGGCAGGATCACGGTGAAGCTGCTGCCCTGACCCACGGTGCTCTCCACATCAATGATTCCCCCATGGTTGCTGACGATGCCATGGACCACGGACAGTCCGAGGCCCGTGCCCTCCTCCACGCTCTTGGTGGTAAAGAATGGCTCGAACAGACGGCTCAGGTTGTCCTGCTCTATACCGCGACCCGTGTCGGAGATGACCATTTTCAGCCACTCAGCCGGTGCTTCGCTGAGATTGGACTGGCTGAGGTCCACTTCCTCCGCGGGCAGTCGGCTGAGTTCAATGGCCAGGGCACCGCCCTCATCCTGCATGGCATGCATCGCATTCGATGCCAGGTTCATCACGACCTGCTGGATCTGGGTCGGATCCGCCAGCAGCCGGGGGCAGTCCTCGGTCACCCTCAGTTCGACATTCACGGGATGCTTGCCTGACAGCTGTGGTCCGAGCACCCGCAGGGCCTCCCGGCAGATCTGCTCAACATCCACGATGGCACGGCTCTGCTGGGCCTGCCGGCTGAACACCAGCATCTGGTCAACCAGGCTGCGGGCCCGTTCGCTGGCCTTGAGCACACGTTCCATGTCTTCCTGTGCAGGGTGATCCTCCGCCAGCCGCATGGTCCCCAGGGTTGTATATCCCATGATGGCCTGCAGGATGTTGTTGAAGTCGTGGGCGATGCCGCCTGCCAGGGTACCGATGGTTTCCATCTTCTGCGAGTAACGCAGCTGGCGTTCCAGCCGGCGACGCTCCTGTTCGTTGGCAACCCGCTGGGTGATGTCCAGCAGTGTGCCGGTCATGCGCAGGGGCTGGTCCTCACGGCTGCGCTGGATCACCCGGGCGCGGGCCAGCACCCAGATGTAACTGCCATCCCGGCGACGGATCCTGTGTTCGACCTCGAAGAGTTCCGTCTCTCCGGACAGGTGCTGCTCCATGCATTCGAGCACGTGATCCCGGTCCTCCGGATGGATGCGCTCATCCCATTTGGATTCTGACTCCAGCATCTCGCCCGCCGTGTAGCCGAGCATCTCAGCCCAGCGCTCACTGAATATGAATTCATCAGTGGCGATGTTCCAGTCCCACATGCCGAGATCCGCCCCGCTCAGTGCCAGGCGCACACGCTCCTCGTTCTCGGCCAGCTTCATTTCATTGCGCTTGCGCAGCGAAATGTCCTGGCCGATCGCCATCAGGCCAAGCGGTTCTTCACGTGAGTTGGTGATCCTGGAAAAACTCCAGATCATCGGGGTTTCCACACCGTCGCGGCTGACAACCTGGACCTCCTGCTCCCGGATCTGCCCGCCATCCAGCACGCGCTGTGCGTCATTTTCGATGCCCGGCCAGATGTATGACGGGAACAGCAGGCTGAGGTAACGCCGGCCGATCAGATATTGCCGCGGGTAGCCGAACACGCGCTCGGCCGCCTCGTTGTAGTCGATCACTTCCAGTGCGGCATTGAAGTTGACAATCGCATTGCCGGCCAGCTTGACCATCTGCCGGTTGCGTTCCTGGCTGTCCAGCAACTGGGTTTCCAAAAGTCCCTGGTGGTAGGGCGGCATCAGCAGGTTGCCGATCACCAGCGTGGCCACAGGATAGGCCACCAGCATGATGGCGATGCAACCCAGCAGGGCACCTGCCTCATGGCTCAGGCTCAACCTGTTGAAGCAGACCAGGAGCTGTGGCGCCACGAGGCTCAGGCCGATCAAGAGCAGCAGGCGGCTGGAGAGGAAATCCCGGTGCAGTCCCCAGAAGTGGCGCACCACCAGTCCGCAGACCACGCTGTAGAGGATCGGCAGCACCATTTCCATGCTCAGGCCGCTGTTCACGTTGTAGACGAGGATTGTCACTGCCACGGCGGCCAGCGCTCCGTCCAGCACCCCGGAAAGGATGATTGCCAGGGCTATCACGATCGGCGCGGCGCTGGATTCGGCCCAGTAGAAGGTGGTATTGGGGTCAGGGTGCAGCAGGGACTCGGGCATCGGCAACATAACCTGTGAGGCGATCAGCGCCGTCAGCACGAAGATCAGCGCTCCCATGACGCGCTGCAGGGAAGGCATGGTCCGGCGGATCGTGGTCAGGGCCCAGCCGGATGCAAGCATCAGCATGGTCATCACCAGCAGGCTGTTTCCCAGACTTGCGTACTGCACCAAACCAGACTCCCGTTTCCGACCGGAACTGCCAGTCGGAACTGCTACCAATACAGACAGACTATTAATAACGTGGTGTGGTTCTTTTTGTCAGGTTAAATTACAGACAAAACAACCCGAAGAGCCCTTAAGACTCAGATTCCTACGCCTTTTTCGCCGAATTTCACCCTGTAGTTAGCGAGGGCCTTCTCCACGGCCGTGATGGCATCGGAGGGTCCGAGGAAGTCCTCCACCTTCACATCCTTCTTTTCCAGCTTCTTGTAGTCCTCGAAGAAGGCCTTGAGCTCAAACAGCCTGTGCTGCGGGATTTCCTTGATGTGGTCGAAGCCGTTGTACTCCGGGTCATCCATGTGCACGCAGATGATCTTCTCGTCATTCTCACCCTGGTCCACCATCATCATCACGCCGATGGGCTTGGCCCGCAGGATGCTCATCGGGAACACCGGCTCCTGCATCAGCACCAGCACATCCAGCGGGTCATGGTCGTCGCCCAGGGTCTGCGGGATGAAGCCGTAGTTGGCGGGGTAGAATACCGAGCTGTACAGCACGCGGTCGACCCGCATCAGTCCGGTGGGTTTGTCCAGCTCATACTTGACCTTGCCCCCCTTCATGATCTCGATCACCGCGTTGAATTCCCGTGGGGCGTTCTCCCCGACGGGTACATCGTGCCAGCAATGGCTCATGGCCTGCTCCTTATGCGTTCAGACTGCCGGGCTGCCCCGTATGCAGTTCAGTTTCCCATTTCATGTTCAAGTTGCCCGGTTTCGTCGACTTCCTCACCCAGTGGGCTGAGCCGCCCATCCTGCTCGATCTCGGATGCAAAGAAGATTGCGATCTGCTTGCCCGGTTCGAGATTGAAGCGCGCGATCACCTGCTGGCGGATGTCATCGGAGAATTCCAGCTTCTCCACGTCAGTCAGGGCGATCTGCCCCCAGAAACGGATGTCCCCACCGGTTTCGCAGACAGGCTCCAGGGGCTTGACTGCCGTCACCGGCAGTCCGCAGTCCAGCCAGTACACACTGCCCAGCGCCGGATTGGGATTGTCCCAGTTGATCAGCTCGCCCTTCTTGTCGTGCACCATTGCCACCGTGCCGACCGCAGTCAGCCACTGGGCAAGGTGCTGCTTTGGATCCCGCACCAGTTCGTCTGCCGCAATCTCGGCAGCCTCGGCACGGATTGTGTCCGCAGCCGTGAAGCTGACCTGGGCATAGGCCCCGGTGACATCAGCCAGTTCCACCAGGCGATTACGCACCATCAGGAAGATCACGAGTGACATCACGATCAGGGTCAGGCAGCTGAACAGGATCATCCGCCGGTCGCGTTGCGGGGTGAAGCCCTGATCGGGCCTGCGCTCCGCGCCGGGCTTCTGCTTGTCGTTGCCTTCACTCATCTGCGCACCTGGATGGCGCCGGGGCCGTCAGGGCCCTGGGCCGCCTGCATCTTACTGCATGCTCTCCCGGGCCAGGGCGCCCATCGGGTCCCAGGCCGGCAGTACAAGCGGCTCGCCCGCGAGCGCCTGCTGCAGCTCGGCGCTGAGCATGGACCTCGGCACGGCGATTTCGAACATATACTCGTCGAACCAGTTGTCATTCATCACGAAGAAACCCTGCTCGCCGCCCTCGCTGCCCCAGGAATTCTCCACGCGCCAGCGCCGCGGCTCGTTGTCAACCACGTCCACGCCGGTGAACAGCATGGCATGCGTCATCAGGGTCTGGTGGTGCAGCAGGCGGCCCGGCTTGTCCTGCCCGAAGGGCGTGTCATAGATCTTCTCGAAGCAGAACAGCTCGCGATCCCAGACGCCGCGGCGCCGGTCCATCATCTTGCCGACGTCGCAGCCCATCCAGACCGGGTTGCCGGCCATGATGGAATCCTTCGCCAGTTCCTTCATCAAGCTGATTTCCACGTTCAGGTAGCGCACGATGTCGCCGCCCACCACGTTGCCAAGCATGTCCACGGTGAAGGTCCGGCCGTAGGGGCTGCTGTCACGCGGGTCATGCACAATGCTGACGTATTCATCCAGCTCGAGCGTGACATACTTCCTGGCAAACTGCTGCGGCGTCACTGCGCCGTCGGAGTGGAACTTGTTGTCCTTGTCGCGCCACTCCCAGTCGAAGCTTTCCGGCGGTGTACCGAGGTGGATGCACAGCATGCGGTAGACCACGCCGATGAATTCATCCTTCAGGGCCCGGACGCTGTCAGCGGACTGCCCTCCGGCCACGGCATCCCGCAGCTGCTGGGCGAAATCGCGCAGCTTGCTGATCACGATTGCATTCATGTAGCGCGTGTTGCTGGAGCTTTCGCTCTCCGGCATCACGCTCTGCGGCACCAGGCCGTGCTTCTGCACCAGGTTGACGAACATGTCCCATTGCCCGCCATCCTCCAGCGGCCTGTCCAGCAGGAAGGCCACCGTGCGGTCATCCACATCGCGCCCGGCGGTGGCGATGATCGCCTCGAGGAAGTAGTTGGCACGTTCGAACTTGTCCCAGAAGTGCAGGTGGGTCTGGCTGAACTCGAATTCCTTCAGGTTCATCTTCTGGGCCGCACCGACTCTCAGCAGGTTCAGGCCGGCGAACAGCCAGCAGCGGCCACTGGCCTTCTGGTTGGTGACCTTCCATTCGTCCAGCTTGTGGCTGAAGGTATGCGGTGTGCTCGTGATGATGTCGCGGTCCTGGGCGATGTCCATCACGCTGACCTGGGTCACCGCATTGCGCATCAGGGCTGCCGTGGGATGGCTGTCGAACTCGCTGCGCAGGGATCTGAGGCGCTCCTGGCTGAGGCTGCCGCTGGCGCTGGCCAGTTCCGTGATCACCGCCGTCTGGTTGTCTGCTGCTGTCATGTCCGCTCCTGCCTTCCCTGTGTGCATCCAATGCAGGGATCTGTTCCTGCCTTGCCGGGAAATGTCTTGTTATGAGTTACCAGTATGTATGACCGGAACAGAGATTTTATCGTGTGTGCGGGGGCCAGATGCCCGTTTGGGCACGATTGAATGGAGCGCGTGGCGAAGTTTCGCCCATGGCGAAATGAAGTTGCGCAATTATTGCAGCGAATCACCTTGCGCGGCTTGAATCCGCATCTGCGGATTCGCGCCACGCGCTCCGATACAATTCTTCAATGCCTGAACCCCTGCGCCGTGACATCAAGGTGCTCTGCCTCTGGCAGCCCCGCGCGGAGCTGCTGGACTATCTGCGGCGCGGGCTGGAAGGCTGGCCGGTGCAGTTCATCTGCGCGCCGGAGGGCCATGAATGGACCGGGGCGGATGAAGCGCTGCTGCTGCCGCTGGCCGGTGATGCCGATGTCCTTCTCGGCTGGCGGCCGACCCGCAGCCTGATTGACGCCGCGCCGCAGCTCAAAGCCGTGATCAATCCCGGGGCCGGGGTGCAGCACCTGATCGAGATGTTCGCAGAGATCCAGCAGTCGCGCGAGATCGTGCTGATCAACGGCCATGGCAATGCCGTGTTCACTGCCCAGACCACAATCACGCTACTTCTGGCAATGCTCAGCGGCACGGTGCAGCACCATAATGCAATGGTGAACGGCAAGTGGCGACTGGGGGATGAATTCCTTGCCAACACGCCAATTGGCAACAGGACTATCGGCCTGCTGGGCTACGGGCATGTCAACCGTACAGTACACAGAATGCTGTCCGGCTTCGGCTGCAAGGTGCTTGCCTGCAATCGCAGCGGCCAACTGCCTGACGATACAGAACTGAAACCTGACAGGCTGTTCCCCATTGCGCAGCTTGACGACTTCCTCGGCGCAGTGGATGTGCTCGTGATCGCCGTACCATTCACGCCTGACAGCGAGGGCCTGATCGGCGCTCGCGAGATCGAACTGCTGGGCCAGGACAGCTTCCTTGTCAATGTGGCACGCGGCAATGTTGTCAACGAGGATGCCCTGTACATGGCATTGAAGGATGGCGGACTGGCCGGGGCCGCGATAGATGTCTGGTATGATTATCGCCCCGAGCCGGACAGCGAAGGCCGCAGCTTCCCCTGGAACAAGCCCTTCCACGAACTTGACAATGTTGTACTCAGCCCGCATCGTGCCGCTTCACCCTTCGATGACCTCGAACGCTGGGATGAAGTGATCGAGAACCTCAAGCGCCTCAGCGCCGGCCACTCTGACCTGCTGAACATCGTGGATTGCAAGCGGGGCTACTGAGCCTGCCCCTATAATCCCAGCATGTCCTCGCAGCCAGTCCAGCCGAAGATCGCACCCACATTCGCCGACATCCAGGCGGCGCATGAGCGCATCCGCCCGCACATCCATCGCACGCCTGTAGTCACC
>JAHEFU010000267.1 GCA_024645305.1 Planctomycetales bacterium | reverse complement strand
AACTTCAGCCCGACCCGGCGGAACTTGCTTTCGCCGCAGGGCCAGACCGTATTCTTCTGCCCGCTCATGCCAGCAATCGCGGGTCTGCAATACAGCTCAAAGCGAGCTTATCGCTGATTGCCCGAAGCATCTTCCTTTGCAGCGATGAATCTTCAGCGCGACCCGGCAAATCACAAAGGCAGCTATGTAACTTCAGCCCGACCCGGCGGAACTTGCTTTCGCCGCAGGGCCAGACCGTATTCTTCTGCCCGCTCATGCCAGCAATCGCGGGTCTGCAATACAGCTCAAAGCGAGCTTATCGCTGATTGCGCGGTGCATCTCAAGGTGAAGCAATGTAACTTCAGCGCGACCGACGGCGATTCATTCGCCGTCCAGCGCCAGACCACCGAGCGCTTGCGTGAGGTGGAAACAAGAAATGGCAAAAGCCGGCCATCTGGCAAGGAACCGGATAAATCCGGGATGGCCGGCAGTATGTCTTTCAGTGGATCCCAGTCCTGGCTTCCTGCCATGGAGCCTTCCATTCCCGGCTGGCTGTCAACCGGGCTTCCTCGTCCTGGTCACCGCAGGTCAGCGGGTACTCGACGCACGGCACAGGAGATTGCCCCTGGCCTCGTCGCGGGTCCGCTACCGCCGTAGTGGACTGCCTTTCACCGCATGGCCTGTAAATCATTCTAGCTCAGATTGAAGCCCGCCGCGACTCCCTCGCGGAAATCCGCGGCGGGTCTTCCTCGTAAGCCTTGAATGAACTATACAGAAGTATAGCACTAATTCCGGAGATGTCAAGAGGATTTTCCAGGATTCTGCAACCTGATATCAGCCCTGTTGTGCCATCTGCTCCATCATGATCTTCGTGTCCTCAGCGTTCGGGCCGTAGATGCCCGGGATGCCGAGGCCGGCCTGGCGCATCAGCACTGACATCTGGCCGCGGTGGTGCGCTTCATGTGAGATCACCATCCGCATCATCTGCGCGAGCGTCACATCCATCTTGTCAAAGAAGCGGTAGCTGACCTGCAGGTCGGCCTCGCTCTTTGTGGCAGCCTGTGTCATCACACGCGCCAGCAGCATGTCATAGTTCTGGCGGATCATGTCCGCGGTCATGTTCTCCGGGAAACCGTGGCCCTGGTCCGGCATGTCAAAGCCGGTCTGGCCGAACAGGTAGCAGCGCGAGGAGCTGATATGCCAGCCGAGCTGCCCGAGGTTGTAGAGGCCGTCAGCCTGCGGCTGGCTGAGTGATGCATCCGTCAGGTTGGCCAGCAGGCTCTGTGTGATGCCGGACTCATATGTGTATTCGCCGATAAACTGCTGGGCGTTCGTGAACATTGCCTTCTCCTTGGTCCCGGCTGCGTCTGCAGTCAGAAGTGAAAAATGAGATATTAAATAATACAACCTTTGAAACGAAACTGTGGCCCGCAGGCCGCCGCAATGGATTTAGTACGCAATGCTAGCCCGCCTTTCACGGCGGGACCAAACCGGGCATGAATGCCCTGCTGAACATTGAATAGCAGGTGTAACTTCGTTGCGGTAGCAAGCTTCCGACTCCGCCTGCAGCGCCAAGGAGTTGGTTGTCCGGATTGCTCCGGACCTCCCGTCAGCCCTGCTGCATGTTCTTCATCATTTCCGCCGTTTCCTCGGCGTTGGGGCCGTAGATGCTCGGCACCGTGAGGCCGGCCTGGCGCATCAGCACACTCAGCTGCCCGCGATGGTGCACTTCATGCATGATCAGGGCTCCCAGCATCTGGTTGACATTCCAGTCCATCATGCCGAACACGTGGAACACCCTGGCCAGATCCTCCGGCGTCTTCTTCGCCACCTGCATCTTGATTGCCGCAGTGTCGCTGGCATATGTCTGCTGGATCCTCGCCGCCGTCAGCTCCGCCGGGGGTGCCCAGCCGTGGTCCGGCAGGTCGAACTCAGTCTGGCGCATCATCATGGCCGGGGCGCAGGCGATGTGCCAGGCCAGTTGCCCGAGGTTCAGGTGTCCGGGGGCCTTCTCCAGCCCCATGCTGGCATCCGTGACGTTGCCAAGCAGCTTGCCGGTGATATCCGATTCCCAGCCGTAGCCTTCCAGGAATTCCTGTGCGTTGTGAATCATTCAGTATCTCCCTCTGTTGTGATAGGTGACTGTCCACTGGACAGTGGCGACATGTTGCGCATTCCCCGTTGCAGTCAGATGGACGCCTGGCGTTGCGATTTTGTTGAAGTGGCACATCCGATTCATGAATCAACCGGCAGCCTGTTTTACTCAGGGCTGTGAATCCAGGCCCATTGCAGCCCATTCCTCGCGGGAAGGTCCATACAGTCCGGGAATCTTCAGTCCAGCCTGCCGCAGCAGCACTGTCAGCTGAGCCCGATGGTGGATCTCATGTGTGACCAGCACGAACAGGGTCTGGCTGCGCGGCCATTCCTCGCCGTACATGTCATCCTCGACTCTCAGGTCATCGTCTTGCCAGCGCCGGCTGACCATGTCCAGCAGTTCCCGGGAAACCGCAGAGTAGGCAACTCGCAGTTCCTCAATGGTGTCCGGCAGTCTGGACTCGTCATAATCGCCGAGTTTCAGGCCGGTGCGATTCATCATCTCGGGAATAGTTGTGATGATGTGCCAGATGATGCGCCCCATGGTGCGCCCTTCCGGCTCGACTCGCCGTGACAGGCTGTCCTGGCTCACACAGTCCAGCAGCTTGATCGTCTTGCCCCGTTCTTCCCTGTATATGGAAGTGAAATCACTGATATGCCTGAACATTTCCGCCTCCACAATGAAACTTAACGTTAGTATAGCATAAAATCAGTGGGGGAAGTAGGGGAAGTAAGGGAAGTAAGGGAAGTAGGAGAAGTAGGGGAAGTGAGAAAGAATTACTCAGGCATGTCCTGACATGCAGTATTCAGAAGCAGCAGTACCATCAGAACTGAAGAAGAATCTGTTGTGCAACGTAGCGGTAAACTCCATTTTTGATTTCCCCACGTCTCCCACTTCTTCCACTTCTCCCACTTCTTTCACTTCCTCCACTTCTTCAGCGGTCTGCCTTGCGGTACACCCACTTCAACGCGGACCAGATTTCATTCACGCTCACAACCTTCACATCCACGAGGCCCGTTGGATGCAGCAGTCTGAAGACCACGTCGCGGTCGATGTCCGTTGCCAGTTTGCTGGCTTGCTTGGGCCAGCAGGTCCACAGCGTGCCGTCCTTCGGCAACAGAGCAATGTAAGTGTCCAGTTTCGCGGTGAGCTGCTGCACGTCCATGGCGAACAGGATCACCATGTCGATGCTGCCCGTGGCCCGCGTTGCCAATGTGACACCTGCCGGGATGTCAGCGCGGGGGACCGTATCCACCTGCGGTTCGTTGACAATCAGCACGCGCATGCCTGGTTTGATGCCGAGCTTCTGCGGCAGACTGCGGTGGGAGTATTCGCGGTCGGATGGCATGGGGAGATTGTAGGGGAGGGATGCGGGATGAGGGATGAGTCAGGAGCAGAAGGCTGGAG
>JAHEFU010000069.1 GCA_024645305.1 Planctomycetales bacterium | reverse complement strand
TATACTGGTAGTAACACTGGAAACTACAACATGAGCCGAAAAAAAAGCAGGCCCTCAAGGCCTGCTTTTCAGTAAACTTCCATAGTCTGGTCAGAATGAATTCTGACCTCAAGTTCAGCCCTTGGCGACGGCGCCGCCGGACTTGCGGATGATCTCATCGGAGATGCTGCGCGGGACCTCGACGTAGTTGTCAAACTCCATCGTATAGGTCGCGCGGCCCTGGCTCTTGTTGCGCAGGTCAGTCGAGAAGCCGAACATCTCGGCCATCGGCACCTTGGCGCTGATGGACTGGTAGCCCTCATCCTCGCTGGCAATGTCCTCGACATGCCCGCGGCGGCCATTGATGTCACCGTTGACGTTTCCGGCGTATTCCTCAGGAGTAACGATCACAACCTTCATGGCGGGTTCGAGGATCACCGGGGTGCACTTCTTGAGGGCATCCTTCATGGCGATACTGCCTGCGGCCTTGAAGGCCATTTCGCTGGAGTCCACCTCGTGGAAGGAACCGCCGGTCAGGGTCACATCGACACCCAGAATCTGGTAACCGGCCAGGATGCCGCCACGCAGCGCTTCCTCGCAGCCCTTCTCCACGGAAGGAATGTACTGCTTGGGAATGTCACCGCCGCTGATGGCATTGGTGAACATGAAATTCTTGCCTTCGCTCTTTTCGAGATCCAGCGGCTTGACGTTGATGATGCAGTGGCCGTACTGGCCCTTACCACCGGTCTGCTTGGCCAGCTTGCCATGCACCTGGTCCACGCTGCCCTTGATGGTCTCACGATAGGCGACCTGCGGCTTGCCGACGTTGGCTTCCACCTTGAACTCGCGCATCAGGCGGTCCACGATGATCTCGAGGTGCAGCTCTCCCATGCCGGAGATGATGACCTGGCCCGTTTCCTCGTTGTAGGTGTAACGGAAGGTCGGATCCTCCTCGGCCAGCTTGAGCAGTCCGTCCGTCATCTTCTCGTTGTCCTGCTTGGTCTTGGGTTCGATGGCAACATCCATCACCGTTTCCGGGATATGGATGGACTCGAGCAGGATCTGGCTGTCCTTGAAAGTCAGGGTGTCACCCGTCGTGGCGGTCTTGAGGCCGATCACGGCCACGATGTCACCAGCCTGGCAGGTATCAATCTCCTCGCGGGAATTGGCGTGCATGCGGATCAGGCGGCTGACGCGCTCGCCCTTGCCCTTGGCAACGTTGTATATGGTGTCGCCCTTGTTGAGCGTACCGCTGTAGATCCGGCAATAGGTCAGGCGGCCGACATGTGGATCAGTGGCGATCTTGAAGGCCAGTGCACTGAAGGGTGCGTTCACTTCGCTGGGACGCTCGTCCTCCTCCTCCGTGCCGGGGATGGTGCCCTTGATGGCGGGAACGTCGATGGGGCTAGGCATGTAGCGGTTGACCGCATCGAGCAGGTTCTGCACACCCTTGTTCTTGAAGGCTGTGCCGCAGAAGACCGGGATCAGTCCATCATGCAGCACGGCGCGGCGCAGGGCCGACTTGAGTTCTTCCTCGGTGATGGAATCCTCGTCCTCGAGGTACTTTTCCATGAGCAGGTCGTCAGTCTCGACAATGGCCTCAATCAGTTCATGGCGCATGGTCTTGTACTGGCTGAAGTACTCTTCCGGGACTTCCTTGATCACCGGGTCAAGTCCCGTGGTGTTCTCGTCATAGTAGTACGCCTGGCCTTCCAGCAGGTTGATGACACCCTGGAAGTTACCCTCGGCACCGATCGGCAGCTGGGCGGCCACGGCACGCGCCATCAGGCGAGAACGCATCTTGGAGATGACATTGAAGAAGTCGGCTCCCGTGCGGTCCATCTTGTTTACGAAGGCGATGCGCGGTACACGGTAGCGGTTGGCCTGGCGCCAGACGGTCTCACTCTGGGGCTGTACCGCGCCGACGGCGCAGAGCACGAACACCAGTCCATCAAGTACACGCAGGGAACGCTCGACCTCAATGGTGAAGTCAACGTGGCCTGGAGTATCGATGATGTTGATGGTCCTGCCATCCCACTCACAGGTAGTAGCCGCGGACGTGATTGTGATGCCGCGCTCCTTCTCCTGCTCCATCCAGTCCATGGTGGCACTGCCCTCATGGACTTCACCGACCTTGTGCGAACGGCCTGTATAGAACAGGATGCGTTCAGTCAGTGTTGTCTTGCCTGCATCAATGTGCGCGGCAATACCAATGTTTCTAATCTTGCTGAGATCCGACATGGATTGTTCCTCGGGGAGATATCCAGAGTCTAAGTTATACCGAAATTATTACAGGTTCATCTACGCCAGGGATGTGCTTTGCGGGTTCCTACCACTTGAAGCTGGCAAAGGCCTTGTTGGACTCCGCCATCTTGTGGGTATCGTCACGCTTCTTGATGCTGGCACCGGTACCGTTGGCTGCATCAATCAGCTCACCGGCCAGCTTCTGGGCGAAGCCCTTGCCACCGCGGGCACGTGCCGCATTGATCATCCAGCGCATGGCGAGGGCATAGCGCTCTTCCGGGCGGACTTCCACAGGAACCTGGTAGGTGGAACCACCTACACGCCGGCTCTTGGTCTTGATCTGCGGAATCACATTCTGGATGGCCTTCTCAAAGATCTTGATCGGCTCCTGCTTGGTACGCTGCTCGACAAGCACCAGGGCTGTGTAGAACAGCTTCTGCGCAACACTCTTCTTGCCGTTGCGCATGATGTTGTTTATGAACTTACTGACGAGAGTTGAGTTATAGACCGGGTCTGGTTCGGGGGTACGCTTTACTACCTTGCGCGGGTCACGGGGCATTTCTTCTCAACTCCTACTTGGGCTTCTTGGTACCGTATTTACTACGGCCCTGACGACGATCTGCTGTTCCTGCTGCATCCAGCGTACCGCGCACGATGTGGTAACGCACACCGGGGAGATCCGGGACTCTTCCGCCGCGGATCAATACCACGCTGTGCTCTGCCAGGTTGTGGCCGATACCGGGAATGTATGCCGTTACTTCGTAACCACTGGTCAGTTTCACACGGGCCACCTTACGCAGGGCGGAGTTGGGCTTCTTGGGTGTGACGGTCCAGACTCGCGTGCAAACCCCGCGGCGCTGCGGGCAGGCCTTCAGCGCCGGGCTCTTGCTCTTCTTCTTGATTACCTTGCGGCCCTTGCGGACCAGCTGATTGATCGTCGGCATAGATTCGGTTCCTCAAAAATGCGAACACGCGCAGGATCGCGCCTCGCGATAACAGACCGCAGACTTTAGCACAAACCGGGGCTTCCTGCAAGATTATGGGGCCTTAAAGAACGCACTTTGAAGGCTCTGCTCAGTGGAAGCTCACCTTGGTGCGCTCGTACTCCGGATAACTGACCCGGCGGTGCCGCTGGGCAGACAGGATCGAGGTGAAAACTTCACGGACCTGCTCCACTTCCCCGAGTGTCAGCTGGCTCTCAATGAGCTGCTTTTCCTCAATCTTCTGGGCGATGACTTCCCCGATGATGGCGCTGACCTCTTCCGGCTCGCGTGCACCCCGGGCCCTGATCACGGCCTCGGTAACATCCGCGAGCATGAGGATTCCGCTTTCGCGGCTCTGGGGAATCGGTCCATCGTAGTGGAACTTCTTCTCATCTGGCACTGCATGCTTTTCCGGTTCCTGCTCATGGGCCTTCCTGGCCTTGTCATAGAAATACCGGATCCGGTATGTCCCGTGATGTTCGCGGATGAAGGGCAGCAGGCGTCCGGGCAGCTTGGCATCCTCAGCCAGGGCCAGGCCATCCGTCACATGGTCCTTGATGATGCGCGCACTGGTTTCCGCGGGCAGTCCCTCATGGGGGTTCTTGGTAAGGTCAATGATGTTCTCTGCAAAGAAGCCGCTGCGCTTGATCTTGCCTATGTCGTGGTACAGGGCGCCTACCTTGGCCAGGAGGGAATCAGCGCCTATCACCTTGCAGGCTTCCTCGGTCAGTTCAGCGACCATCTGGCTGTGCATCCACGTGCCGGGAGCCTCATGCTTGAGGCGCTTGAGCAGCTCATTCTCCTGATTGGCCAGTTCGAACAGCTTGGTGGGAGTGACCTGTGAGTTGAACAGTTCAACCAGCGGCAGCAGGCCAATCGCCACAATCGAAGCAAACAGGCCGGAAAGGAAGGCAATGGGATACACGGGCCATTGCTGGGTTTCCACCGTGATGGCGATCACAAGCAATGCCAGCATTACATTCAGTCCGCCCAGCAGGAAGGCGAAGGCCACCTGGGTGGAGCGTTTGCAATCCGGTGAGAGCACCACCGAAGGCAGGATGGATCCGCAGAGGGTGTACAGCAGGAGATTGCCCTCGAAATTCAGGCCCATGGAAAGCAGGGCCGCCATTACCACTCCAAGGTAGACCGAGAGGTGGATGTCAAACACCATGACAACCACTGCCGCCATGGCACTGGCGGCAAATGTCACACCGTAATAGAAATAGTTGAATGGCAGACGGCCGATTACGAGTCCGGCCAGCATGAAAATGATGAACAGCCCGGCAATCTGGATCAGCACACTGGTGTCCGTGTAGAGTGCCAGGTTATGGCGGGACAGGTAGGCCTGCCAGATCAGCAAGCCGATAAGCAGGAACAGCCCGATCCCGGCCAGGGTCCGCTGGCGCTGTGTGTGGAGATGCGTTTCGATCGTATCCAGCTGGTCCTTGATCTCCTGGGAGACCATCTGTCCTTCGGCAACGATCACGCTGCCCTTGGTAACTGACTTGCGGGCCAGTTGGCGATCCTGCGAGGACAGCGGGACCTGCTCGTAGGGCAGGATGTTGGCTTGCAGGAAATAGTTGTATATCTCCTGTGGATCCGTGTAGATCAGGTTGCCCGCACCCTGGGTGAGCTGCCTGAGTTTGGTCGGGGTTATCTCCTCCCCCATGCCGGTATCCAGCAGCTCGCGGGCCGAGGTGAGATGACCATTCAAAGTGTCACGCTCCTGACTAAGCAGGAACTCAATGACGGCAGGGTCTGTGATTCCGTACCGGCGGGCGAGCTGGCTGATATCCAGGTCCAGGTTCTGGAGTGGATCCGTCAACTGGCCTGCAGGATCATCCTCGCTCCCGTCGCTGGCTTCACCGGAGTCCAGGTCCGGATGCTGGATGGAATAGAGTTGCCACAGGTCCACGACGAACTGATCGTAGGTAACGAGCGCCTGGGCGCGTACCTCGGGATGCATGCGATCAACGGGATTGCCCCGGATTTCCTCCAGCAGCTGTGAATCCTCATACTCGAATTCCAGCGGGGCATAAATCGTGTAAGGCAGGATGTTCCCGACCTGGATTTCCTTGGGGTAGACAATCAGGTGCAGGTACATGATTCCCATCACGAACAGGGAGAATCCAAATGCAACAAGCAGGCGGTGCAGACCGCTGTTGTTGGTTACGACTTCACGCCGGAACCACCTTCCTAGTTTCTCCCTGATAGTCATCAGTCATTGACCTGGTTTCCGGGCTGGTCTCGCTGCTCCTCGATATCGTACGCTTCGACAATCCGCTGGACTATTGGATGCCTGACCACATCAGTCTTGGTCAGTTCACAGATTTCGATTCCCGGCCCTGATTGCTTCAGGATCCGGATTGCATGCCGGAACCCGCTGCGATTGACGTTTTCCAGGTCCGTCTGGGTTATATCACCAGTCACCACTATCCGGCTGCCCCGGCCCATGCGGGTCAGGAACATCTTCATCTGGCTGTATGTGGTGTTCTGAGCCTCATCGAGAATGATGTAGCTATTGTTAAGAGAACGCCCGCGCATGAAGGCCAGGGGCGCTATTTCAATGATATTGCGATCCATCATGCGTTTGACCCGCTCAAAGCGCAGCAGATCATTCAGGGCATCAAACAGCGGAATCAGGTAGGGGTTAACCTTGTCCACCAGTGATCCCGGCAGAAAGCCGAGCTTTTCGCCGGCTTCCACCGCTGGCCTCGTGAGCACGATGCGCCGCACCTTCTTGCGCCGGTAATGGTCGATGGCTGACGCGATTGCCAGATAGGTCTTGCCTGTGCCGGCAGGTCCGTGGCAGAGTACCACTTCATTGCTCTCCAGGGCGTCCAGGTAGGTCTTCTGGCCAGCGGTCTGAGGACGAAACTCGGGCAGGTGCTGCAGGAAGGAACCGTCCACCGGGACCTCATCCGCAAAGTCCTCTATCTCCGGCCCTCCCAGCTCATCATTGCCAGTCCGCAGGCTCTTGAGCATCTTGCGCAGGGTCTTCTTGGCTGCTGTTACATCACTGCCGTTGCCGGCAATGAAGACATCCAGGCCCTTGGCGTAGATCTTGACATTGAACCTTCCGGTTATGGTTCGGAGATTGCTGTCGAAATCCCCGAATATCTCCTGCATCTCATCCTGAGATCTCAGTTGTATGGATTCAGTGGTTAAAATGGCCGGCCTCAACTCGTTGAGTTAGTCAGCTCATTTTACCATTGCAGACCCGGCCGGAAACAAATCAGGCATCTCCCTTGACTGCTTCCACAGGCGATTGGGATGCGTCCAGGGCCTGGCTGCTGCCGTCAGCCCATACGACCCGCAACTCACCCACTGAGTCTCCGGTGGGAATGGGGATGCAGACTGGCTGCGCAGCACTGCTCAGGTAACCCTGACCGGCCTGGACCCAGCGCGTCAGGGTGATTCCACTGCTCAGTTCAAGTTCAAACCTGGCAGACACGCCTGCCGGATTGCCTGCATTTCCAGTTACGATGATTGTCAGCAGCTGCACTTCAGGCTTAATCCGGGCTACAGCCGGCCGGCCATTTGTCGCGGCGATCAGCACGGACCGGTTGCCACTGGAATTGTTGATCATCAGGGCCCCACGTCCCTCACCCCAGGAGTAAATGCCGGATTCATGCGGCTCCAGACTGCGGAACCCGCCGTCAGCAGTGCGCAACAGCACTGTGCCATAGCCGTTCATCCAGCGAGAGGTCTCGGGCTGCAGGGCGTAGAAGTTGTCATTGAGGAACAGGTCCAGCTGGCCATCTCCATCAAAATCCTCAGCCACTATCCCGAACACCGGAGCGAGCTGGCACATGACCGGGAGATGCTCGGAACGGAAGCTCAGCCCACCCTCGTTCCAGAGGATACAGCTGTAAAGCTCCTCGGCCTGGAAGCGCTCCGACACAGATTCCAATGGCCCGTAGATGTCGGAGAAGCTGGCATTTGCAAAGTCATCCCAGGTCGGGAACTTCTGGGGAATCGTGGTGATTGCATAGCCTGAGCAGCTGCGACCACGTCCCGGCAGCGGCGAACCGTTCGAGCCGAACTTAACTTCCACAATGTCACGGGTGCCATTGCCGTCAAAGTCGTCCACGGCAATGGTCATCGGCTGCTCCGTGCTGGCCTTGTACTTGTTGTTCTTTCCCCAGTTGCCTGCAATCAGGTCGGCATCGCCGTCATTGTCCATGTCGGCAATCGTGAAGCTGTTCCACATGCCGCTCGCACTGATGGCCAGCCGGGGCTCGAATTGCTCTCCGGTATTGCGCATCACGCTGATGTTGCCAAAGTCCTCGGAGATGACTATGTCCTGACGTCCGTCCGCATCAATGTCGAAGAACTGCGCGTCGCTGAAGCGCCCGCTGAGTCCCTGCCCGGCCGTCCAGCGGGCTGTATCATCGGAGAAGTTGCCAGAGCCGTCATTGGTCATGATCAGGGCAGGTGCGCTGGAGAGGAAGCTGTTGGGCACCTGGCGTGCACAGATCAGCAGGTCGAGGTCACCGTCACCATCAATGTCAGCGGCGGCCGCGGCCCCGCTCGAGAACTCCGTTCCCGGCAGCTCAACTTCCTGCATGCCGCTCTCCATGTTCAGGAACAGGCGATCGCGCAGCAGGTCGGGATCATCCGTCTCGTTGCCACCGCTTGTAACAAGAAGGTCGGTACGACCGTCGCCATTTGCCTCAAAGGCCAGCACTGCCATGGCTTCACAACCGGCGGGCATCAGGGAGTCAAAGGCCGGGCTGCTGGCCAGCCCCCCATCCTCCCGGCCGATGTACAGCTTGCCGGCTGACTCCGTGGAACCGGCGAAGTAGACATCCGGATTACCGTCCACATTGAAGTCCGCCACTGCAGCGCCACCGCCAAGTGTGCTGCGCAGCAGGGGCAGCAGGGGTTCATTCCTGTATTCCGCATCACCGGTGTAGACCTCGGAACGCAGGAAGCCCATGGTTTCAAGCTCAAACAGGTATTCTTCCTCAACTGCCTGTTTCGGCTGGGCATCGTGCCGCTCGATCCTGTAATGCATGCCCGCTGCCAGGCCAGTTTCCGTCTGGACCATGCCATCGGGCCAGGTGATTTCCAGTTTGTCTATCGTCTCAGAGTTTCCCAGGCTCATGTAGATCCTTGAACTCTCGCCCGTCGCGTAGCCCCGGGTCAGGATTACATGCTGGGTATACAGCTTGTCCCCGCAGTAAGCATGCACCTTTGTCCCGACTGCCTCGGGATTCTGTCCAGCCTGACGCAGGTCGAAACTGACATTGCGGCCCAGCCGCTCAAGGTCGTTGCGCAGCACACTGGGTCCGATCTGTGTATTGTTGACAATCATGTCCAGGTCGCCATCCATGTCAAAGTCCTGGATCAGCGTACCGACACCCATGGTTTCCCTGTCAATGCCCCACTCCTCCGAAACGCGATGGTATTTCAGCGGCTCATCCGCTGTCAACATGACATCCACCTTGCTCAGCGGCGGAAACTGCAGCACCCAGTCCTGACGCTCCTGGAGGGACACGCCGGGCTTCCTGAGGTCCGTAATGTAGTAGTACAGCCGGTCCCAGTCCTGGCTGATGTTCTGGATGTACCCGTTGGAGGCGAACAGCTCAGGAATGCCATCCATGTTGAAATCGTTGATCCGGCAGGCCCAGGTCCACTCAGTGGCTTTCGTTCCGGAGAATTCCGCGACTTCCGACATCCAGCCCTCACCGCGGTTCAGGTACATGCTGTTCTGCATGAGCTGCTGGGGCTGGTAATGGATGAGATAGTCGCGAAACAGGAACATATCTCCGCTGGCCTTCTTTGAATCAACGTAGCTGATAGGCGCCATGTCACCGATCCAGGCATCCATCAGCCCGTCGCCGTTGAGATCGCCGGCGTCTGAACCCATGCTGTAAAAACTGGTGCGGCGCAGCATCTCCTTGGATTTTTCAGTAAATGTGCCGTTGCCATTATTGATGAAATAGCGGTCCGGAGACTGGAAGTCAGATGACAGCAATATATCCGTAAATCCATCCTCATTGAAGTCGCAGGCCAGGGCCTGCAGGCTTTCCGTGACATCCCGGACGCCGGCTTCCTGGGCGTTGTCCTTGAAATGACCGGTGCCGTCATTGATCAGCAGGTAGTCGTACTCGGGACGCAAGTGTGGCTTGCCGATCTCATCCATGTAATAGAGTTCCAGGGACTTGCCAACGAGATGCGGTCTGCCATCCTCGTCATAGGACACTTCATATCCTCCCCTGTCCTGTTCGCTCATGAAGTCGACTTCACGGAAATCCCGGTTGTTGCAGACGTACATGTCCAGATCGCCGTCATTCTCGACATCAAACACCGCGGCGCTGATGGTTGACTTGCCGAATACGGCTCCCCGTTCCACAGCTTCATCGCTGTAGTTCCCGCTGCCGTCATTGATGAACAGGCGATTGCCATTGCGACGGACTGCCACCCAGAGATCAAGGTCGCCGTCACCTTCGACGTCGAAGAAGACCGCACCTGAACAGACCACACCTTCACAGGCCAGACCTTCTCCATGCTGTGAGGTGACATCCGTGAAATGGAAGTTACCGTCATTGCGGTACAGGGCATTGCTGCTTTCTACACCGAGGATGTAGAAATCAATGTCCCCGTCTCCATCGAAATCCGCACTGGCGATACCGGACTGAGTCTGGATAATGGCAAGTACGGCTTCCCGGGAGGAGGCTTCATTGATGAAATCAATGCCGGTTTGTTCCGGGTCCAGACTCGTGAACTTTCCGGTGAATTCAGCACTGGGCTCGCTGTAGGCAGTGGCTGTGATGTGGGCAGGGTAGCTGCTCGATCCACCTGTATTGGCAGGCCCAGTCTTCTGATCAGACTTGCCGCATCCAAGTGTCAGCAGGCAAAGAAACAGGATCGCCCAGAGGGCAGGAAATTTGAGTGGCATGTTCTGACTAGTCTCCATAGATTCAGCCGGGTCTGATTCCAGGAGAGCTATCTCCAGAATGGCCCGATGGTTCTATTTTACTGATAATTTCACTGCGCGCAGCATTCACAGTTGAATTATGCAAACACAAAGGCATTCTGACTTTTATTGTAGCCGTTTTGACAGTTGCTGCGCCCCGGTTCGTTGGCTATGCCAGTTAGATTATGCTATACTTTGCGTCCCCCAATCCCGGGACTCACAAGAGCCCCGGATCACTGGAGCAGGCAGGAGTAGTTCAGCGGTAGAACACCACCTTGCCAAGGTGGGGGTCGCGGGTTCGAATCCCGTCTCCTGCTCCATGTTCTTCCTTGTGCGCACTGCAAAACCGGAGCCGGCTGCATCCGCCGATGGTAGAATCTTCGGCCTTTAGCATAATCCCATCGGTGGTTCAGATGTCTGACGCAACGCTAATTTCCAGAGAGAACAACATCGCCCATATCCAGGTGCTGATCAGCGCGGATGATGTGGGGCGGCATTACAAGGCCTTCTACAAGGACATGGCCAAGCGCTTCAATGTGCCCGGCTTCCGCAAGGGCAAGATCCCGGCCAACGTGATCCGCCAGAAGCTCGGCCAGGAAGCGATCGACGAAAACGTCGGCTCTGCCCTCAAGGACTATGCAATTTCCGTGGGCCTGACGAAGCTTGGCCTGATTCCCCGTGCCGGGACCCCCCAGTGGCACAGCGAGCCGGAACTCAATGAAACCACTGAACTGAACTATGAAGTCAGCCTGCCCGTGCTGCCGGAAGTGAAAATGCCGGACATTGCGAAGTTCGACATCACCGTGCCCAAGCTCAATGTGAACCAGGCCATGAAGGAACGATACAGGGAGCGTCTGGCAGAGCGTTTCACGGAGTGGATCGAGAAGGCCGATCCTGCCGGGATGGGTGATGGAATCCAGCTGGAGTTTACGTCCAGCAATGCAGAAACGGGTGAGGATACGCCCTTCAGGCACAGTGAGATGCGCTACGTACTTGGCCGCGAAGGCAACCTGCCTGGCTGGGATACGGAACTGACCGGGGTAAAGACCGGTGAGGAGAAGGAATTTGAGTACGACATGCCGGAGAACTTCGCTGATCTGAGGGTTGCCGGCAAGAAGCTCAAAGTCAGCACGAAGATCGCCCAGGTGTACACGCTGGATACCCCGGAATTCACCGAGGAGTTTGTCAAGGACAAGCTCAGGATGGAATCGCTGGAGAAGTTCGAGGAGTTCGTCTCCGAAAGCCTGCGGCAGGAGACGGAAATCCAGTTCGATTCAAACAAGCAGGATCTGGTGGTCCAGAAGGTCATTGCCGAGATGGAGACCCTGATTTCAGATGACATGCTCAATGACGAGATAGATGGCCTTGTGCAGGAGAATGAGCAGACCCTGCGGCGCTACGGTTCCAGCCTGGATGAGTACCTGAAGGAGAAGGAGCAGGACCTGAAGGATTTCCGCGAGTCACTTGTGGAGACAGCTGAGCGCAAGATCAAGCTCTTCCTCGCAGTACGTGAAATTGCAGCCGAGAACCAGATCCAGGTGGGCAGCGAGGACATGCAGAATTACGCTCTGCGCCTGATGCGTGAACAGGGCGTGGAAGCGGAACAGATCCAGCAATTGCTGCAGAATCGCGAGTGGCTGAACCAGGCGCACTACCACATCACGAGTGAAAAGGCGATTCGCCTCATGGCAGACCTCGTCGTGGTTGACGTTGATGAAAAGGAATACGAGGAAGAGGAAGCATCCGCCACTGAGTAAGCTGCAGCCTGCCCTGCCGGGAATGGAGAAGTCCGTATGAGGTATCTGCCATTGTTGATTCTGGGGCTTGTCATCCTGAGCCGGCCCACAGCTGCGCAGGATGAGGTCCGGGCCAGCCTCCCCCAATGGGTTTATGAACAGTCCATGGCGCTTGAGGCGATACCGGAACCCAGCGGCCTGTGTTACTACCCACCAAATGACAGTCTCTTCATCGTGGATGACGGCGCCCTGGACCGTCCGTCAGCTGTCTATGAGATTGACCTGGGCGGAAAGGTCCTGCAGCATCTGCCAATCGGCAGGGACCTCGAGGGTGTCTGCTACTGCAGCGCGGATGGCCTCATCTATGTGGCCGACGAGTCCGCCGAACGGATCTACGCGATTGACCCTGATGGCATGGAACTGCGGGCGACTCACCGGATAAGCCGC
>JAHEFU010000266.1 GCA_024645305.1 Planctomycetales bacterium | reverse complement strand
TGAACACAGCCATCGTCGGAGCTTTTGCCACCTTCAGTGGGCTGGCTTCCCTCGATGCGACCTGCGCTGCGATCGTCGAGGAAGTGCCACAGCATGCCGAGGCCAACGTTTCGGCGGCCCGGGAAGCTGCGGAGCTTGTAGTCATCGGGCAGGAGGCCGCGCATGTCTGAATCGAACTTTGACGCCATTCCGAAACACACACCACCGATCTCCATCAGCAGCGCATCAACCGAACAGAACCACACCGGCTCCTGGAAGTACATCCAGCCGGCTTACCATGACCGTGTCGCTCCCTGCAGCGCGGGCTGCCCAACAGGTGTGGACATCGAGGGTTACATGGCGTACCTGCGGGAGAACCGCATTGACGCCGCAACCGAGCTGCTGCTGCAGGAGAATCCGATGCCGGCAATCACCGGACGGGTCTGCAACCATCCCTGCGAGGATAAATGCAACCGCAGCGAATTCGACGGTGCTGTTGCCATCCATGGAGTCGAGCGCATGCTTGGCGACCTGATCCTGGACAGTCCGCTGCCCGAGGCTGTGCCGGTGCTCCACGAGGAGCGCATCGCGGTTATCGGCTCCGGCCCGGCGGGTCTGGCCTGTGCCTACCACCTGACGCGGCTCGGATATACCGCAGAGGTTTTCGAGCAGGGCCCGGAAGCGGGTGGCATGCTCCGGGTAGGCATACCTGAATACCGCCTGCCGCGCACGGTGCTGGACCGGCAGATAGAACGCTACGAGGCAATGGGTATTCCCATCCATACCGGTATCCGGGCAGGTACAGACCTCGGCTGGACGAGACTGACAACTGAGTATGCCGCAGTCTTCATCGGCAGCGGTGCACATGTCAGCAAGGCATTGCAGCTGGAGGGTACCATCAGCACAAGCTGCCTGCTGGGCGGCCTGGATTTCCTGCGGACCGTCAACCGCGGCGAGCGGCCATCCATCGGCCGCCGCGTGATTGTCATCGGTGGTGGCAACACAGCCATGGACTGTGCACGCACAGCGGTGCGGCTGGGTGCCAAGGTGACAGTCGTGTACCGCAGGACGCGAGATGAGATGCCTGCCATAGCCGAAGAGGTCCACGATGCCGAACGTGAGGGTGTCGGATTTGTGTTCCTCGCGGCGCCGGAACGGCTGGTCAGCGGAGGTGACAGCCTGAAGCTGGTTTGCAGCCGCATGAAGCTTGGCGGCACTGATGAGCAGGGCCGTCGCAAGCCGGTCGAGTCCGGCGAACCGCCGCATGAGCTGCTCGCTGACACGATCATCACCGCCATCGGTGAGGATACGGATTTGCACACGCTGCTGTCGGAGATCAACGACGCCCGGGCGGCAATCAACACCTGGGATGTCTCCCGGGTTGCCAAGATCTTCCTCGGCGGAGATGTCGCGGGTGACGAGCGCACCGTTGCCAGTGCTCTGGGCGCCGGCAAGCGGGCCGCAATCGGGATAGACCGCTTCCTGCGCACGCGGCGGGGCGAGCGCTTCCCTGATGAACTGATCCAGGCCCTCAACATCGGGGGCATCGGCGCCATGAGCATGGCCCGCTGGATGGACACGGACCCGGTCAAGCGCATTGATCCGCTCAACGATATCGTGACAGCCGACAACATCAACACCAGCTACTTCAAGCATGAAGAGCGGCACGACGACCACCACAGTGTGGAGCTGCAGTCCTTCAAGGAGACCAATGCTGGCATCACACCCCTCGAAGCCGTCAGGGAGGCCGCACGCTGCTTCGAATGCGGTGCCTGCAACGATTGCGAACTCTGCAGCATCTACTGTGGGGAAGCAGCCATCCACTACGACACCAACGCAGGCCGCTTCGTGATCGACCTCGATCACTGCAAGGGCTGCGGAATCTGTACAGCGGAGTGTCCGCGCGGCGCCATCATCATGGAACGCCTGAGCGGGCAGATCTGAGAAGGAGGAGGGATATGCAGAAAGTCATCATCGGAAACCATGCTGTTTCGTGGGGTGTCAAGCTGGCACGCGCGGAAGTCATTCCCGCCTACCCGATTACGCCCCAGACGCAGATAGTCGAGCGACTGTCCGAAATGTGCGCCAGCGGTGAACTGGCAGCACGCTTCATCAAGGTCGAGTCCGAGCATTCAGCCATGGCGGCTGCCGTCGGTGCCTCGGCTGCCGGCGCCCGCGCCTTCACCGCGACATCGTCGCAGGGCCTGGCCCTGATGCACGAGATGCTGCACTGGGCCTCCGGGGCCCGGCACCCCATTGTCATGGCGGACGTGAACCGGGCGCTCGGTCCCGGCTGGAACATCTGGACCGACCAGACAGACTCCCTCGCGCAGCGTGACACCGGCTGGATCCAGCTCTACTGCGAGAACAACCAGGAAGTGCTTGACACCACGATCATGGCCTTCCGCCTGGCCGAGCAGCTGGACCTGCCGGTGATGCTCGTGCTTGATGCCTTCTACCTTTCGCATACTTCCGAGCCGGTTGACATACCGGAACAGGAACTGGTGGATGCATTCCTGCCGCGCCGGCAGGCGAAGTACAAGCTGGACATCAACGAGCCACATGCCTTCGGAGCCCTGGTGCGGCCGAGCGACTACATGGAGATGCGCTGGCAACTGCATGACTCGCTGCGCAAGGCGCTCCCCGCCTATGCCGCCATCGAGGACGAATGGGCGGACCTTACAGGGCGGCGCTACGGCTGCATCGAGGAATACCATACGGCCGATGCCGACATGGTGCTCGTCACCAGCGGCACGATCACCTCGACGGCACGCTTCGTCATTGACCAGCGACGGGAGAAAGGAGAGAAGATCGGTCTCGTGAAGATCAAGATGTTCCGCCCCTTCCCGTCGGAGGCCCTGCGCTCCGCATTGCGGGGAGTGCAGCGTGTCGCCGTGATCGACCGCAACCTGTCAGCAGGACACGGCGGGATCTTCGCCGAGGAACTGCGCGCCGCCCTCTACGATGCCGATCCCGCGGAACGTCCGCAGCTGTTCGGCTACATCGTGGGACTGGGCGGGCGCGACGTGACCCCTGAAACGATTGACGACATCATCGAACACACGCAGTCCGCCGAGGCTGCAACACGCCCTGACATCTGGGTGGGAGTGAAAGCATGAGCCAGGTAATCATCAAGGACCAGATCCCCAACCAAGAACTGCTTGTCGGCGGACACCTCGCCTGCCCGGGCTGCGGCGGTGCACTCGCCATGCGCCTGGTGCTCAAGGAACTGGGCCCGAAGACCATGGTGGTGCTGCCGGCCTGCTGCTGGAGCATCATCGCCGGCCCCTACCCGCAGAGCTCGCTGAAGGTCCCGCTGTACCACACGGCCTTCGAGACCGGCGCCGCCGTTGCCAGCGGCGTGCGCGCAGCGCTGGACCTGCAGGGGCAGATGGACACAACCGTGCTGGTGTGGGCCGGCGACGGTGGAACTTTCGACATCGGCCTGCAGGCCCTGTCCGGTGCCGCGGAGCGCAATGAGAATATCCTCTACTGCTGCTATGACAACGAAGCCC
>JAHEFU010000265.1 GCA_024645305.1 Planctomycetales bacterium | reverse complement strand
CTGCCACCGCCCGGACAGCCAGACCTCTGTCAGTCCCTTCCTGCGTGACTACACGGAAACAAAGAACGCAGGCTCAGCCTGCAACTTCCGCATCCAGAACGACACGATGCCGCCGGGCAATCCCAGCCTGCCGATCCACAAGCGCTACTTCCAGCTGTGGCGCACAGCGGACTACCCGCTGGAATAGCCTCTGCTAGAATGCTGACAACAAGCCGGGGGAAGCGGAGCGTAAGATGGCATTACATGGAATATCTGAAATCATCGTCTACGTGACGGACATGGCAGCGGCCGTGGAGTTCTACCGGGACAAACTTGGTCTCGCCATCGCCTGGCCGCCTGACAAGGACGATTACTCCGGCGAGATGTGGGTCTCATTCCAGACCGGGGCCTGCTCACTGGCTCTGCACGGCGGACTGGAGCCGCAGGAGAAGCAGGTGCAGCCGCGCTTCGGTTTCAAGGTGGAGGACATCGCTGCCGAACGTGAAGCCCTGCTGGCGCGGGGCGTGGAATGCAGTGAATTGCGCAGTCCCGGTTACGGAGTGCATGTGGTGGACTGCCGGGACCCCGAGGGCAATGGCTTCTTCCTGGAGTACAACGAACATCACTGAGTCGGGCCGCGGCAGCCTGCACTGCTATACTGGGATGGACACTCCTGCGGAGGGAGCCTGATGTTCTGCGGGCACTGCGGCGCCGAAAATGACGACCAGACGAAGTTCTGCACCAGCTGCGGCAGGTTGCTGGCGGAGCCTGCCGGGTCGGATGCCGTGGCAGCTGCGCCCCCACCTCCAGCCGAAGATGACGGCCGCTACAAGGCACCACCGCCCGGCAGTATTCCACCGCCGCCGCCCGCCGCTTTTGGCAGTGGGCCAAGCAGTGGCGGCTATGTCCAGCTGGAGAACACCAGCGGAATGGGCGGGGGACATCCACTGCCCCCGGAAACCCAGAACATGAACTTCGCCGGCTGCCTGCCCTGCGGGATCTTCGCCTTCCTGAACGGTAGCGCGTTGTGGGGCCTGATCACGATTGCCGCGAGCCTGGTGTTCGGCAACCTGGCCGGCCTGATCCTTGTGATCAAGGGCAATGAGTTCGCCTGGCAGAACCGGCGCTTCGAAAGCCGCCAGCAGTACCGCGAGACGATGGATGCCTGGAACCAGTGGGGCAAGGTCTGGTTCATCTTCAGCCTGGTGATGGCCGTGATAGGCTTCATTGCCTATATTGCGCTGATCGTCTGGGCGGTTTCAGTGGATAGCGGCGGCATGTCCGGCAGCGGTACCACACCCTTCTGATTCTGTCCGGCAGCTCCACACGGGAGCCTTGTCAGCCTATCAACCACCACCGCCGCAACCATAGGCCGGTGGACTGCCACCGCCGCCCGGATTGCGGTTGCCATCGCCGATCCCGCGGGCGATGAAGCCCGGCTCCAGCCGCGGGGCATCCGCCGCCATCACGTAGTCCACCTCGCGCTCGGCCTTCTCCGCCTCCAGGGCAGCCAGGCCTGCACTGCGGATCGCCTCCGGGGTGTAGATGTCAACACCCGCCGCGGGAAACTGGTACTCATGCACGGCGTTGTCAGGGGCGCGGTCCGCGTGGCTGAGCTGGCCCTCATTGTGGAACACCAGTCCGAACAGCACGGGGGCCGCGTACTCCTGCTCGCGGAACTCCGCCATGCGGCGGATGTCGTAGCGCCACTGGTCCGTGTCACGCCTGTAGGCCTTGCCGACGTGGTACACGCTCTCCTTCGTGTTCTGCCACTGGGCCTCACCCGTATCCCCGTTGCCATCCAGCGGGAAGACCCCGACGACCTCGCCCTGGGGATCCGTCACCGTCACCTGGTAGGCCCCGTAGGTCTTGTAGTCGTTGGCGGCACGGTTGCGGATGGCGGTTTCCACCACCTCCGAGAGCAGCGGCTCAACCTGCAACCGGCAGAGTCCGACATCCACGAGCGGGAAATTGTCCTGATCGCGGTGGTCCATTGTCATGTGGGTCTTCATCCGCTCGCGATTGCGCCACTGGCCGACCATCTCGAAGTCCAGGGTGGACATGTTGGCTTCCGCCGCCGGGTTGTGGTGCACCGCCATGAAGTTGAAGTTCACGCGCACCGGCTCATCGCGCGGCGGAGAGGTGTTCTCCCCGCGCTGCTCACCGCAGGTCGCGCAGTATTCCACGCAGTAACCCAGATGCTGCGGCAGCTCCTCGTCCGCTAGTTCCTCTGCCACCCCTGCCGGACCTTCCACTACAGCCGCATCAGCCACGGTCAGCTGCGGGCCCGCCTGCGGCGGGAGCTCCGCCTGGCTGTCCCTGCCGTTCTCATTGCATGCTGTGAGCAGCAGCAATGCTGCAGCCAGGATCAGTGTCGCTTTACTCATGGCATCCCACCTTTGACTTACAGGCAGATTATGCCTGCGCGGGCGCTGCCGGTCAATCTCCGGGCAGCTCGCCGAAGCTCCCGGCCTCGCGCCAGCACCAGCGGAGCTTGTCGCCGTCACTGCCACCACGGTCTCCGTAGCAGACCACGATCCGGTCTCCGATGGCCAGGCTGTCACAGAAGTAGGAACCCGGTCCACGCTCCCCGTCGAGGAACTCTGCCCAGTGCCAGCTGCCCGCAGCTCCGTTGAAAGTGCTGGGGATTGCATAGCGCATGTCATAGTCTGCCCCCAGATCGCGGAAGGCGATCGCTGCATGTCCCTCGACCTCCTGCAGGCTGTTGAAGCCGCCGGAGGCATTCAGGTCTCCGCTGAGTACGATGTAGTCCTCCATGCCCTCGCGGAAGTAGTTCAGGTCGTGGTTGTCACCGTCGCTGAATGTGATCGCCGGCTTGCCGTTGATGATGGCGAAGTCGGTGTATCGCACGAATTTCTCATCCGTGAACAGGAAGATGCTTTCAGTCCAGTCCTGTGGCTGCTAGCCGTACTGCGTGCTGCTCTTGAGCATCCGGTACATGTCGGTGACCTTGTCATAGAACAGCACGGCCGGCCTGCCATCCAGCATGCTGACAATTGGCTCGCTGTTCTGCGCCAGCTCCGGGCGGATGTCAATGTATTGCCAGTAGGCCCAGGCCAGGGAGTTGCCGCCACTGAGCAGCTTCAGGTTATTGCCGTCCTCGACCGCGTTGCTGCTCTTGGCGAAGTAGTTGCTGCCAACACGCTCGGAAACATTGGTCCCGCTGGCTTCGCGTACAGCCGGCAGCGGGGGCAGCTGGGCCTGCCAGTCCTGCGGGGCAGCGAAGAATTCCTGCCCCGCTGGCTGCGGTGTCTCCTGCCTTGCAGCTCCGCAGGAAACGGCAAGCACAGCCAGCAGCAGCAAAACTGCGATGGTCGCTTTATTCAGCATGTGTATTCCTCTCTGATCCTGGTTCCTGGTTCAGTATCAGATTGTTCCGGCTGGGCAGAGCTCAGTCAAGGTCCTTTATGACCCAGCTGCCCTGCTCGTCCAGCAGCATTTCCATCTGGCCCTTCTCGGATTCGGCGGCGGCTCCCGCTTCACTGATGCTGAATTCATAGTCCACGAGGGCGTGACCGCGGGTAGC
>JAHEFU010000264.1 GCA_024645305.1 Planctomycetales bacterium | reverse complement strand
TTCATCAAGGGAAGCTCTGGAGATGACGTGCAGTGGATATATGCCGACAAGGAGCATGAGAACCATGAAATGCGAGTCATCAACCAGTTCGATGAATTCGACCCCTACAAGGGAATCATCGTGATTCAGGCTACTCTGGCAATCTCCGGAGGAAGGCCTTCCCGGCCGCCGGATGTATCTCCCGGGCGTAATCGCCCGGCTACCGCATCCCCCATCCCGCCTCCCTATAGTCAGACTAAAGCCGGACCTCCCATCTACCGCTAAAGCGGGTAGCTCCCCCGCCCTCCCCTATAATCGCCCTGTGAGTGAAGAACAGACCATCTCCCCGGCGACACATAAGCGCCATGTTGGCAGCGAGATCTTCGATGTCCCGGAGGGCACCTACCTGCTGAACCACGCCGTCGGTTGCCTGTCGGAGCGCGCGCGCCGGGCCAGCAGGCTGTTCATCGGGCAGTGGGCCGAGGGTGGCTGCAACTCCTGGCCGGTCTGGATGCGTGAGATCGACACGTTCCACCGTACACTGGCCCACTTCTTCGGAGGCCAGTCACAGAACTACTGCATCCAGTCGAATCTATCCTCCGGACTGAACAAGATCCTGCCTGGCCTGCCTGACAATGGCCGCAAGCTGATCCTGCTCACGGAGATGGATTTTCCCTCCATGAGTTTCGCGGCGCAGAAGATCCTCGCACACATGGGCTGGGAACCGCACTTCATTGCCGATGACAACGGCGTGATAGACATCGAACGCTGGGAGGCTGCACTGACAGATGGCGTCAGGTTCGCGCTGATCATGCACTCCTGCAGCAACAACAGCTACTTAAACCCCGTCGCCGAGATCTGCCGGATCTGCCGTGAACGCGGGATTGTCAGCGTTGTCGACATTGCGCAGTCCGCCGGTGTGGTGCCGATTGACATTCCCGCCTGGGATGCGGACTTCGTGCTGGGCTGCTGCGTGAAATGGGCCTGCGGTGGACAGGGCGCAAGCTTCCTGTGGGCCAGTGATGAAATGCTGGAGCTGAGCCAGCCGGTGGACGTCGGCTGGTGGAGCCATGAGGACCCCTTCGAGATGGATATCCACAGTTTTCGCTATCACAGGACAGCAATGCGATTCTTCGGTGGCACGCCGATTCCCCAGCCTGCGATGATTGCCAGTGCAGCACTGCGTGCGATGGATGCAATCGGCAGTGCTGAGGTCCGCAGGCATAACCTGGCGCTCAAGCAGATCCTGCGCAGTGCCGCACTGGAGCATGGCCACGGTGTAAGCACGCCGGAAGGGGCAGAGCGTGAAGGCGGAACACTGGCAATCCGCTTCCGCGACGAAGCAGCGATGTCGGCCAGGCTGCGTGATGCGGGAGTACACCACGATCTGCGAGCGCGTTTCGGGATGCGGCTGTCCCCGCATATCTACAATTCAGAGGAAGAAATCCGCCGGGTAGCACAACTGTTTGCGCCCTAGCCTAGTTCTGATCCTGGCTGTGGTTGTATTCCTCCACCACGGTCGTCTGCAGTGCGCCATTGGCCAGGATATTGCCGTGGTTGACACGGATCAGGTGCTCCAGAGCCAGTGAAACGATCAGGAAGATGCAGACGCAGGCCCAGTTGAATGCCTTGCGGCGGGACTCATTATCAATGCCCTTCTTCAGGGCCCGCATGCCGAACAGGATGTACGCCACCAAAAGGACGATCTTTATCAGCAGCCAGTGCTCACTCATGAGGTCGAAGGGGCCCATGATGATCAGGGCCACGGCACTGCCGAGCAGCACCGTATCGATCACATGTGGGAGGATGCCCGTGACGGGGTCGGCCTTGAGGTCCTTGCCGCTCTTGAGCAGGACCCAGCGGTAGATGAAGCCCGTGATGCTCAGCAGGGCGCAGCTCACGTGCAGCAGTTTTATGGCGGAATAAATTTCCATATCCGGCTCCCGGGATGATCCAGGCCAGAGATTAGCATGTGCGGCGCACTCAATTCACGGGCGGGATTGTGGAGGAATTGTGGAGAATTGTGCACATCACTGGAATTTTCCGGTGAATTGATGCGTCTATAGAAGTATACGGTTAAAATTTATATGGCCGCGCAGCGATATAGGTATTGTAGGTTGCTATGAAAACAGGGTGGAAAGCAGCAGGTCTGGCATTGGTGATCATGATTATCATGGTTGCGCCGGCTTCCGCTCTTTTCGATCTGGCCCTGATTGGCAACATCCTCTTCCCCAGCCACGAGCAGGTGGACGGTACAGCGATCCTCACCCGCTCCTATCCCGAAGCCCTGCCCAATGACGGCCGCAGCGAATCCGAGATCCAGGTAATGGTGGTCAGCGACGGCGAGCCCGTGGTGGGTGAGGTCGTGGAAGCCCGCGTGACCGATGGCGGCGGTTTCCTGGCGACGACTGAGGCCGTGACCGATGAAGCCGGCATTGCGAGCTTTGACTACCGCAGCGGCATGATGCCCAATACCGCGAAGATCAGCTTCTCCATCGCCAACAGCGATCTGCAAAGCGAACTGGAAATCCCGATTGCACCCGTGACCTACCTGAACCTCCAGCTCGTCACTCCAGAGGAATACCTGCTGTACCTGGATCGCCAGACCAGTGCGGCCAATTACTACCGCCTGCAGATGAATGCCTTCCCGGACCAGCTGGCCGCCGACGGGAGCAGCATCGCCACCCTCAGTGCCCAGCTGACCCTGGCTGACGGCAGTCCTGCTCCGGGTGTGCCGCTGCTCGCGGTGATCCAGGCCGGCGAGGGTCGCCTGATCGTGGAGCAGGAAGCCACGGATGCACAGGGCAACTTCAGCGTGGACGTAATGTCCGGCCGCCAGCCGGGGGTGCTCAGTGTAGCCCTGATTGAACCTTCCACCGGTCTGACAGAGGCCTTCAACTTCACCCTGGTTGAGAGCAGCGGTGCCCATATCGAACTTTACTACAACAATGAATTCAGCAATGGACTGGCCCGCAAGGGTGCTGTGATCCCTGCTGATGGAAGCTCCGAGCTGAACCTGGTTGCCGAAGTCACGGACCTCTACGGCCTGCCCTTGAGCGGTGTGGAGATTCGCGTGGAGTTCCTTGACGAAGAGAATGGGCAGATCCGGGTGATAGATCCCGTGACTGATGCCGGCGGCCGTGTTGAACTGAGTTACTTTGCCGGAACCTTTACCGGTCCGGTGCGGATCAGGGCCTATGTGGCCAGTGGCCTGGAGCAGGCCAACAGCCTGCTGGAATTCTGATCCGACAGCGATCCCCAGCAGCTTGCCTGCAACCCGGTTTCAGCCCTTGAACCCCAGTGCTTCGTTCAGCGTGTGGCGATAGAAGTCAGCTGCCCTTGCCACCTCTTTTTCAAATGACTCCTTCCCTGTCAATTCCTCAACATATGGACCATGCAGCTGCGGGTAAATCACGCTGCGGCTCAGGTTGAAGATGGCACCATTACCGGACTCATCCGTGAAGGCACGGGAATTCTCCACCTTGCCGCCCTGGAAGCCAAGTCCCGGCACAAGGAACAATGACTGCGGCGCAGCATTGCGGATCCGCACACCATCATGCGGATGAGTTGCTCCCGCCACCAGTCCCATGGAGCTGAATCCGCAC
>JAHEFU010000263.1 GCA_024645305.1 Planctomycetales bacterium | reverse complement strand
ACCTGTGCTCATCTGGACAGTCTGACCGGAGCCGAGCTGCATTTCAAGTGCGAGAACCTGCAGCGCATCGGGGCCTTCAAGCTGCGTGGCGGGCTGAATGCCATCCTGCAGATCCCGGACGAAGCTGCCCCGCGTGGTGTGGTGGCGCATTCCAGTGGCAACCATGCCCAGGCCGTTGCCAAAGCGGCTGCCGTGCGCGGTATCCCTGCCTGGATCGTAATGCCCGATGACAGTGTGAAGGTCAAGATCGCCGCCGTGCGGGAACTGGGGGCAGAGGTTCGCTTCTGCACGCCGGAGATTGAGGACCGCCAGCGTGTTGTCAACGAAATCATCGCCGAACACAATCCGACCGTGATCCATCCCTTTGACGACCCGCGCATCATCGCCGGGCAGGGTACTGCCACCATTGAGCTGATCGAGGATGCCCCGCCGCTGGATCACATCATCACCCCCGTGGGCGGCGGTGGCCTGATGAGCGGCACGCTGATCACTGCTGCCGTGTTGTCAGCGAGCACGGTTGTCATCGGCAGCGAACCGGAAATCACCGACGATGCCTGGCGCTCACTCAAGCTTGGCAGTCCGCAGATCAACGAGGACACAAGCACCATCTGCGACGGCCTGCGGGCCTGGATTTCAGAGCTGACTTTCAGGATCATGCGTGATCACGAGCTATACATCGAGCGCGTCAGTGATGCTGAAACGATCAGCGCCATGCGACTCTACTGGGAACGCACGAACATGATCATCGAAGCCAGCTCCGCCACGGCCCTGGCCGCCCTGCTCAGCGGCCGCCTGGACATCGCCGGCAAGCGCATCGGCGTGATCCTCACCGGTGGAAACGTGGACCTCGACCACCTGCCCTGGCAGGCCTGAGCCCGCCAGACAGGGGATTTCAGCAGTGCTGAACTGCCTTCCGGGCTGCCAAATGATATCTATTTTCAGATTCTGGCCCCACAGTCCATTAAACTCCCGTAAAATAGCTGTATGCCCGCCTGGCCGGGCTGGCTACTGTTTACGGGTCGGATATCAGACTTTCGGCTACTGGAGAAGAGTAATGCTCTATACACGACAGCTCGGTGCAATCGCCATATCCATCTCCCTGCTGCTTCTGGCGGCCTGCGGTGCTGGAACAACCACTTCCTTCGACGGCCAGCCCGCCGCCCAGGAAAATGCGCGCAACGGCAGCGCATTCATGCTGGAGACCCAGCCGGCCGCGGGCGCTCCGGCGATTGATGCAGCACAGCTGCGCCTCGCGATCCGCACGGAAAGCCGGCGGACCATGGTGGACATCATCGCCACGCGGGACATGCCGGCGGACAGCCTGCTCATGGAGCTGCATTACGATGCCGCACGCTTCACCCCGCTCGATGTCTCGGCCACGGCGGTGCTGGGAGCGGGCTCGGATGCCCTGAGCATCCAGGACCTCGCCACACCCGGCAGACTGAGCTTCGGCCGCGTGCCGCTGACGGATGTCCGTCCGCAGGTCCCGGCCGGCAGCGTACTGGCCACGGCCATGTTTGACAACGCAGCCCTGCCCCTGACGCGCCAATCCAGTGGTGTGCCGGTGCACAATGATGCGCTCAGCCCGCTGTTCTGGGACGAGACCACGGGTGAGCTGACCTGGTACTACGTCAACCCCGGCGACTATGACCAGAACGGCGTGGTCGGCCTGGCGGACCTCGTGCCGCTGGGCATCCACTTCGGCGAGGCCGGCCCCTTTGACTTTTACCGCAACCGGAGCCTGATCGACGGCAACAGGAATGGCGAAATCGGCATCGCCGACATCTCGATCATCGGCATCTACTGGGGCAACAGCATTGACGGTTACAACATCTACTCCAGCACGGACATCGGTGACGTTCCGATGGGCTTCGGCGACGAGAGCCAGCTGGAACCGCTGGCAACGCTGAGCCTGTCCGACAGCCTGGGCGACACCTCAGTTGACAGGCGCTACTGGGTCTACATGCCGGAGAATCCCGGCCCGAATGACATCTACTGGATCCGTCCGGAAAGCGGCGGGGACGAAGGCCTCGTCAGCGAGGGCACCCGCTCCAACGTCAACGGCGGTGGCCTGAACGGCAACCCGGATGTCGGCGGCGAGGACGGCGGCTTCAACATCGCCCCCAGGGCCAGGCTGAGCCTGAGCTTCGGCGGGATCAACGTGCCCCTCAAGGTGACCCTGGACGCCTCGGCCAGCAGTGACGAGGACGGCGAGATCATCTTCTACGAATGGGACTTCGAGGGCGACGGCCTGTACGACGCCTACGGCTTCGATCCCGTGATCAAGCACAACTACATCCAGAGTGGAACCTATGCCCCGCTGGTGCGGGTGACTGACAACAGCGGCTCCAGTGACAGCTTCCAGTCAAATCCCTTTGAGGCCACCGTGGCCAGCATCAGCAACATCCAGCCCACGGCGGACATCGCCGCCACCACGGTGAGCGGTGTGACCCCGCTGACCGTCGGCTTCATCGGCAGCGGCAGCCTGGACGTGGACGGCCTGCTGCAGAAGTACGAGTGGGACTTCGACGGCGACGGCACATTCGACCTCGACAGCGGCTCCGACAGTACTGTGCTGCATACCTTCAACAATGCGGGAACCTTCACGGCCCGGCTGCGTGTGACTGACAACCGCGGTGACAGCGCCGAGGACACGATTGACATCCAGGTCAATGCCCCGGCTGCCAACATCGCACCGGTTGCCGACCTCCTGGCCTCCCCGACCGGCGGGACCGCCCCGTTGACAGTCAGCTTCGATGGCGGAGGATCCGAGGACATTGACGGGCAGATCACCTCGTACTTCTGGAGCTGGGACGAGGGCGGCGTGCCCCAGAGCAGCGGCACCGACCCCAGCATTCCCCACACCTTCAGCAACCCCGGGACCTACAACGTCACCATGACGGCAATTGACAACAAGGGAGCGCAGGACACCGACACGGTGAGGATCACCGTCGTCCCGCCGGGCGTCAACGTCCCGCCCGCCGCTGACCTCATCGTCCTGCCGGCTACGGGCGTGACGCCGCACAGCGCGATCCTCGATGCCAGTGGCAGCCAGGATCCCGACGGTGTGATCCTGGACTACAGCTGGGACTTCGGCGACGGCAGTCCGGTTCTGTCATCCGGCACCGATCCGACCGTGGGCCATCTGTACACTGCGGCCGGCAGCTTCACGGCCAGCGTGACAGTGACCGACAACGACGGCGACAGCGATTCCGACAGCTTCACGGTTGTCGTGGACGCCCCGGCGGCCAATAACCCGCCCGTGGCTGACATCTTCGCGGTGCCGCTGACGGGTGACTCCCCGCTCACGGTGGCCTTCAGCGGCGCGGGCAGCAGCGACAGCGACGGCAACATCGTGAGCTACGTCTGGGACTGGGACGATGGCACGAGCGCCGTGGACAGCGGGGCCGACCCGACCGTCAGCCATACCTTCGGCGCCAGTGGTGTCTACGACGTCGTGCTGACGGTCCAGGATGACGACGGGGCCACGGACACGGACACCATCCAGGTCAATGTCACCAACGTCGTCAACGACCCCCCGCTGGCGGACGTCTACGCCTCGGTCCTGACCGGCGGGGCACCGCTGACAGTTCCCT
>JAHEFU010000262.1 GCA_024645305.1 Planctomycetales bacterium | reverse complement strand
TTTCGGTTCGGACGGGAGCGAATCGGAAGCGGCCCTGGATGACCTGCAGAGCATGGTCGAGAAAATCGAAATTACCCCGCCGGTAGCAGAGGAAAGCGATGCGGCTGCAAATGAGGGAGATGGCGAACTGCGCGAAATGCCTGCCGTCAGCCCCCAGCAGCCAAATGTCGCTGAATCCGATGACTACAGGCGTAACAGCTCCGGCGTGGCTCCCGGCCGCTTCAGGACTGACAAGGACGTGCGCCTCAAGCGGGACACGGACATCGTCGTCGAGGTGCCGGAGAATACGGAGCTGGAAAGCTATGCCGAGGAAAGCATCATGCCCGGCCTGGAGAGTTCCAGTACGCAGGATGCCCTGGCCAGCCAGGCACGCGTGAACGTGCAGCGCACCCTGCAGGGCAACCCGCCTGACAAGGGTGAAGCGGATGTGGATGATCTCGTGGAGAACCTCACGAACGGCAGTGCCGGAGACCGCCCTGAGTCGGCCCCTGCGGCCGGATCAGCCGGGATAACCACGCCGCCGCGCGACCTGGACCCCTACACGCCTTCCGCGGCCTACAACCTGGGTGGCAAGATGGAGCCCAAGGTCGGCAAGACAGCGCTTGAGGATCTGGCAATCGAACTGTTCCAGATCGTGGACACCCCGCTCGACCAGGCCTTCACGCTGCTGTTCCAGCAGACCGATTACAACGTGATCGTCGACGCCAGCGTCGGCGGGGAGAACAGCGTCAGCCTCAGCTTCAAGGACGGCACCACGAACCTCAAGGACGCCCTCGACATGCTGACCTCGACCTATGGCCTGGACTATGTTGTCAATGCCAACACGGTCGTGATTGCCAGCACGGAGAAGCTGTACGGCGGCCTGATCGACTTCGAGACCCGCGTCTTCGTACTGAACTACGCGGATCCCACGAACGTCAAGGACATCCTCATCAACACCGGCGTGGTCAGCGACAAGCAGGTCGAGGCCTATGTCGGCGAGACGGAATTCCCCAACCAGGGCGGTGGCGACACCTCATTGTCATCGGATAACCAGACTGACATCACTGCCAAGCCGATTGCCACGAACATCAGCACCACGCCCCGCAATGCGGTGGTGGTGAAGGGCACTCCGGCCGAGATCAGCTACGTGGCTGACGTGATCAAGCAGATTGACCGCAAGCCCAAGAAAGTCGAGCTGGAGGTCAAGGTCTGCGAGGCCAATGAAACGGCCCTCAAGAACCTCGGCCTGGAATTCAACCCGGCCACCGACGGCAGCATCAGCCAGGTCTGGATCGAGCAGTTTGACGCCATCGACTACTTCGTGGATCCGCTGGGCGCGATTGACGAGAATCCCCAGCGCTACCAGGACTTCTCCATCGGCAGTTTCGACCGCAACGGGCTGGGCTTCCAGGCCACGCTGAACCTGCAGATCCAGAATGGCAACGTGGAGACCCTGGCGCAGCCGACGCTCAACACCGTGGATGGCAAGCAGGCGATCTATTTCGCCGGTGAGCGCATTCCCTACATTTCATCAGTGACACAGGAACAGGGTGCCGTTACGCAGGAGATCTCCTTCCTGCCCGTCGGTGTCACCCTCAACTTCAAGCCCCGCCTGGATGCGGATGACCTGATCACGATTGACGTGAACCCGATCATCAGCAGCCTGACGGAATTCAGGCAGATCGGCGGGGTGGAAGCACCGCGTACCTCGAACCGCCAGCTGGCCACCACCGTGCGCGTGATGGACAGCCAGCCCTTCGTGATGGCCGGACTGATCACCAGCACCGAGCGTGAGACTATCAACAAGATCCCGCTGCTCGGCGACTTCCCGCTTGTCGGAAAGCTCTTCCGCAACAAGCGCAAGGATGGTCAGCGTACCGAGATCATCATCGTAGTAACGCCACATTTATACGACTAGCTCTCTGACACAGAGCACACCACCAACGGCGAGAGCTTCCCGGCTCTCGCCAATTTTTTTTCTGGTGGATGACCTTGTCATCCTCAAGAAACGATTCATCTTCCTCCTCGTCCATGGACTCGTCGGTCTGCATGATTTCGCGAAACAAGTTCCGCTCAACATGCGAGCTCCTGCTATGCTCCGACAGGATCCCTGCACCGCGCAATCAGCGAGAGGCTATGCCTTGAGCTGTATTGCAGACCCGCGAGCACTTGGGTGAGCGGGAAGATGGATGTGGTCTGACGCTGCGCTGGCGCATTCGCTGCCAGCGGGTCGCGTGGAAGTTGCATCTTTTTGAGATGTTGAGAGTATGTTCCCTGGCCGCCTGACATACCGGGTGGGGTGATCGCGCCGCAGGCGTGATCGCCTCGGGAGGGGATGTCAAATACTCCGGCTGCTCCATGCTTCTGCTTCTCATTCTGTTTCTGCACCCTCCTCATTGCTCATTGCTTCTTCAGCTAAAATCTCCCCATGCCGCAAGCGAAGACCGACCCCCACGACCTGTACCACATCATGGAGCTCTTCAGCGATGAAGAACGCCTGATCCACGACTCCGTGCTCGAATGGGTCAAGGAACGCTTCATGCCGCTCATCGAAGAGCACTACGAAGCCGGCACATTCCCGCTGGAACTCGTCCCCGAGCTGGCGGAGCTTGGGGTGTTCGGCCCCACACTGCCGGAGAAGTACGGCTGCGCGGAAACCAGCTACACCGCCTATGGCCTGATCAACCAGGCGCTGGAGTACGGCGACAGCGGCCTCAGGAGCTTCGTCTCCGTGCAGAGCGGACTGGTGATGTACCCGATCTTCGCCTTTGGCAGCGATGCCCAGAAGGACCGCTGGCTGCCGCTGCTCGCCAGTGGCAAGGCCATCGGCTGCTTCGGCCTGACCGAACCCAACCACGGCTCCAACCCCGGCGGGATGGAAACCATTGCCACCCCGGTGGAGGGCGGCTACCGCCTCAACGGGGCCAAGGCCTGGATCACCAACGGCTGCCTGGCGGATGTGGCCGTCGTCTGGGCCAAGGTCGGCGATGGCGACTCGAAAAGCATCCGCGGCTTCCTGGTGGAGAAGGGCATGGATGGGTATGAGACGGCGGAATACCACATGAAGCTCAGCCTGCGCGCCAGTGTGACGAGTGAGCTGTTCTTCAAGGATGTCTTCGTGCCCGCGGAGAACATGCTGCCGGATGTGCAGGGCCTCAAGGGCCCGCTGTCCTGCCTCAACCAGGCGCGCTACGGCATCGCCTGGGGAGCCATGGGCTCGGCGATGTTCACCTTTGAGACCGCGCTCAGGTACGGTCTGGAACGCGAGCAGTTCGGCCGACCGATCGCCGGCTTCCAGCTGCAGCAGCTCAAGTACAGCGAAATGGCAACGGACATCACGAAGGGCCGCCTGCTCACCCAGCGCCTGGGACAGCTGCGGGAACGCAATGAGGCCAGCCCGGTGCAGATCAGCCTCGCCAAGCGTGACAACGTAAACACTGCATTGCGCATCGCGCGCACGGCCCGCACCATCATGGGCGGGATGGGCATCATGCTGGAAAGCCACGTGATGCGCCATGCCAACAACCTCGAAAGCGTCTACACCTACGAGGGCACGCATGACATCCACCACCTGATCCTCGGCGAAGCCCTGACCGGGCTTGCCGCGTATGAGGGCTAGAGGGGATG
>JAHEFU010000261.1 GCA_024645305.1 Planctomycetales bacterium | reverse complement strand
GATCTTCCCGGATGACGAGCCGGCTGAGGACACGGAGAAGGACGAGTCCACTGCTGAAACGATCTTCTAGTCATTTACAGGAACGGTAACTGAGAAATTCAGGCGCCGGCTGGTCAGGAACACTGCCCAGCCGGCGCCTGTCCTATAATGATGGCGGTGCAGCAACCAGACAGGATCGGCGATTACACGATCGTCTCCCAGCTTGGCAAGGGTTCGATGGGCATCGTCTACGAAGGCCGTCCGGCTGACAGCGACGAGACCGTTGCCATCAAGGTGTTCTACCCCGACCCCGCGCTGACCCGCGAGGAGACCCAGAACCTGCTTGAGCGCTTCGAGCGCGAGGGCCAGAGCCTCAGCCACATCCGCCAGGACAACGTGGTGCGGGTGCTGGATGTGGGCACGGACGCCAACAGCGAATACATCGTGATGGAGAAGCTGGAGGGCTACAACCTCAAGGAACTCCTGGAGCTGGGCACCCGCTTCACCCTCAATGAAACCCTGGAAATCATCCTGCAGCTGCTGGCGGGACTCAGTGCCTGCCACACCGGTGGCATTGTGCATCGTGACATCAAGCCGGCCAACCTGATCCGCAGCCCCTCCGGAGGGATCAAGCTGACGGACTTCGGGATCGCGAGGGTCGTGACGGACCAGACCCTGACCCGTGAAGGGACCATCGTCGGCACACCGAACTACATGTCGCCTGAGCAGATCCGTGGTGAGGAGGTTGATGCCCGCTCGGACATCTTCTCCAGTGCTGCCCTGATGTATGAATTACTCACGGGGCGCAAGCCCTTCGAGGGACCGGACATGACGGCCATCATGTACAACGTCACGAATGTCCATCCGCCTTCCCCGAAGTTCTACAACGGTGCGCTGCCCGATGAGATTGAGGAGATAATCTTCAGGGGACTGGCCAAGAATCCTGACGACCGCTTCGAGAGTGCCGAAGGTTTCGCCGGCGTACTGCGCAGGCTGGAACAGGATCTGCATTACCGCGACGATACCGAAGCCATACTCAACGCCCTGCCCTCTGCTCCTGCTGTGGATTCACTGATGTCTTCAGCACTGCCGTCCACGGCCCGCAAGCAGTCAGGCCCCGGAGGTGCCACCGGAGCGGTGATACCCAGCCTGACGGGTTCTTCCCCGGGAGGCATCAGCCTCAGTGGAGCGGGAGGGATCATCCCGGGTACCGTCTATTGCCTGGACTGCGGTTTTGCCAACCGTGAGGATGACGAGTTCTGCACACGCTGCATGCGACCGCTGATCAAGCGCAACATGATGTCCCAGCTCAGCCGCAAGCAGGCCCGGCGCATGCGCGACTTCAGTCGGGGTGACAAGTTCTTCATGACCTGCCTGAGTGTGCTGATGGCATTGTGCGCCATCCTGATAATCTGGCTGTTCTTCCGCGGACTGTCCTGAGCTTACTGCCTCTCCAGCTTCTGCCGCTTCTGCCGCTGCTCCGCCGCACGGTTGCTGTCCTCCAACTCATTCAGCCTGCTGCGGATGTCCTCCGGCAGCCTGGCATCCAGTTCCGCCAGGGGGTCATAATCCTCCTCCGGGCGGTCGTAGACCTCAATCAGCGACTCCGCAAAATCCGCCTCATCGCCGAGGATGCTGCGGACGGGTACTGCACTGCTGGACAGCTGTCCCTTCTCCAGGATCTGCCGCAGCTTGCGGTGTGTCTGCTTCAGGCGCTTGACTTCATCAGGCCCACCCAGCACGGGATCACTTTCAGCTAGTCGGATCTTGCGGCGGATGTAGCGGGTGTATTCAATCAGCAGGAAGCGTTCGTTTGAATCAAGGATGCGCTTGTAGGAACTGATGATGTTGCTCTGGTTGGTCCGGCGGGCCCAGCGCGAGACCAGGATACCCGCTCCCACCCAGGTGATGGGTACCAGCACGAAGGCCAGTTCCTCCGGCAGGCCCACGCCGGCACTGAGGAACATGCTGCTGATGAACCAGGCTATCCAGATCATCATCGGGGCGGCTGCAGGGATCTCGGTCACTCCCCAGGACTTCAGTGTGCGGGCGTCCGGGCGGTACTTCCTGCCGGCTGAGGACAAGCGCCAGCGCAGGTCCTGGATCAATCTCTGGGCAGCGTCCTTCATTGGATTCCCCACGTTGCCGGTGTTTCACCGCCAGCCAGCCATTCATTAAGTTCATCGCGGTAGTTGCGCACCCGGCGGAAGGCTTCGCGCGCCTGGAAGTCGGCATCGCGGGCCACGTTCCTGTCGTAGCCCGCATTGTCAATGAAAATCACGGTGTCAAAACCGTAACTCATGCCTTTGTATTCTGCCTGGTAATAGGCACCGCTGCCTTCTTCATTGAAATAGGACAGAGGATTGGCAATTATCAGGGAGCGGGTGTCAATAACCCAGTCCAGCCAGTCCCGTTCAAGTTCAAAGAAGCGCCGGTGCTGCTGTGCAGCCGGCAGGTAACCGCCGCTGGCCTGGTCATAGCCCCTCACGGACCGGTAGGACAGTCCGCCCAGCATTCCGTCTAGATTGCGGTAGCACAGCAGTTCATAGCTGCCGTTGTCATCCAGGTCGGAAACCTGGAATTCACCCCACTGGGTGCTGGCATTGGACATCTCCAGCATGCTGACTGATCCGTCCGGGCTGACACTGAAGCCGCGGACCGCGGATTCCTCGAAGCCATTCGAGAAGCTGGCCAGCACGACCAGGCGGGCATCGGCGTCGCGCTGGTCCGGCCAGACCGCGACTTTCGAGAGGAAGCCCGGGGTCCTGCTGCTGCCGAAATCGACAATTTGCATGTCGTTGTCTGACAGGCCGACACAGATTGAGGTTTCAAGCGGCTGTCCGCCGCTTCCAAGCATGTCACCGTACTGTCCGCTGAAGATCCGGCAACTGCGTGCGCTCTTGGGCCAGTTGACCATGAAGCCACTGATGTTGAGCACCTGCATCCCCAGTTCCTCCGCCGTAGCGTATCCGGCCTGGCTGTCCGCGCCAAGTGTCCGGCCCTCCAGCCAGGGATGCAGTTCGCAGTGGAACACGGTTCCGGGAAGCTCACGCAGCTGCTCGGCAGCCTGAGCCGCGCAGGGCCAGGAAAGCCCCAGCAGCATGGCCAACAGCAGAGAAGTTCTGATGCATTTTCCCACCCCTAGATTGTACATCTATGACCGGACGAGTCAGTCCAATCTGTTCCCGGTGAGGCAGCGGTATGGCCTTCACAGTTGATAAACACTTGCTAAACTAGTCAGGCAGTACGCGGGATGCTGCAGGGTCAGAATTCACATGCGGGAGCAATGCGATGCGCAGGGAAAAGTCTAGACGTATCATCAACGAGCGGATCATCGGCTCAGCCAATCCCGTAGCCCGCTGGGGCCGGGATTCCAAGCAGTCCTGCTTCGGTGCTTTCTCCGGATTCTTCCTCGGTATTCTGATCTTTGGACTCACATTCATGCTTCCATTCAGCGCGGCACGCACTGAAAAGGACAGCAAGGATATCGCCAGGCTGGATGTGATAAACATACGCGATGCGGCGGATTTCAGCGGCAAGGCCCTCATCAGCGGCCTGGCTGAACCGGTATCCCGGCTGCAGGTGCCGCGGGGCAGCGCCAGCGACATCATTGCCTTCCGCTATACGGTAG
>JAHEFU010000260.1 GCA_024645305.1 Planctomycetales bacterium | reverse complement strand
GGGAGGCATGCTCCTTTCTGGATCAGCAACAGCGAACAATGTCACATACACTTCCATTACTCCGGCAGTGCAGGACGCCACATACACTTCCCCGCCAGGAACATCCAGCAGTCAATCCATCAGCGGCATTTTCACGGAGATCAATGGAACCCTCAGCGATTCTGATATCGATATCGACATGGTCCGCGAAGCCGGGAAGCAGGACTGCTTCGTAGGCTGTTATTACGTTGATGACCTGTAGCACCAGCTGATTAACATGAAACTGCCCCGAGTGGGATAATAGAAGCTGGCAGGGGCTGGGCCCCGCCGGGGTTTGCATGTCCGTAACTGAAAAGAAGAAGACAGGGGTGAAGATACCCATCCGCATCGTCACGGCCGCCGCACTGTTCGACGGCCACGATGCCAGCATCAACATCATGCGCCGTATCCTGCAGGCCAGCGGTGTTGAGGTTATCCACCTCGGGCATAACCGCAGCGTGGAGGAGATCGTGAATGCCGCCATCCAGGAGGATGCCCAAGGCATCGCGGTGACGAGCTACCAGGGCGGGCACATGGAGTTCTTCACCTACATGCGCCAGATGCTCGACGAGCGCGGCGCGGGCCATATCCGTATCTTCGGTGGTGGCGGTGGCGTGATCGTCCCGAAGGAGATCGAAGCCCTGCACGAAGCAGGTATCGACCGTATCTTTTCACCTGATGATGGACGTAAGCTCGGCCTGCAGGGCATGATTGATATGGTGATCGCGGGCTGCAATTACGATCCGCTGGATAAGGACATCAAGCAGAACGGCAGCTCCCTGCCCCTGGCCCGCAATATCACCATCGCTGAACGTGGAGACGAAAGCCACAGCTTCTACGAAATCGGCGACGGCACTGACAAGACCATCCCGGTGATCGGCCTGACCGGTACCGGCGGGGCTGGCAAGAGCAGCCTGACCGACGAACTGGTCCGGCGCTTCATAAATGATTTCCCCGACAAGCGCATTGCCGTGATCTGCGTCGATCCCACCAAGCGCCGCACGGGTGGTGCTTTGCTGGGCGACCGCATCCGCTTCAATACCCTGAAGAATCCGAATGTCTACCTGCGCTCTCTGGCAACCCGTGACAGCTCCAGCGAAATCAGCGAGCAGGTCGGTCCGGTGATCGACACCGTCAAGCGTGCAGGCTACGACCTAGTGCTTGTGGAAACTGCCGGCATCGGCCAGGGCGACAGCGAAATCACGAAGTATGTGGACCTCTCGCTTTATGTCATGACCGCCGAATATGGCGCACCCAGCCAGCTTGAGAAGATTGAGATGCTGGACTACGCCGAATTCGTCGTGATCAACAAGTTCAGTCGGCGAGGCAGCGAGGATGCCCTGCGTGATGTACGCAAGCAGTACCAGCGCAATCGCGAGGCCTTCCACCTGCGCCCCGAGGAACTGCCGGTGTTCGGCACGAATGCCGCACAGTTCAATGACGGCGGCGTCACTGCACTCTATGCACACATCATCAGCGCGCTCAATGAGAAATTCAAGCTGGGCTGGGATTGCAATCACCCGGCAGACAGCACCCGGACCTCACAGATCAGTGAGTACATCATTCCGCCCGGACGTGAGCGCTACCTGAGTGAAATCAGCGCAGTCAGCCGCAAGTATCGCGAGTGGGCCAGGGAGCAGGCCGGGATTGCCAGCGAACTGGACTCACTGCAGCAGGCAATCCAGGTGCTGGGGGGACCTGCCAACCCGGAATGGAAGGAATACGACAGCGCGACCGTTGAAGGCGCAACGGATGGCCAGAGCGACCTGATGGATGCCTATGACAACCGGCTGGACAGGCTGGATAACCGCTGCCGCAAACTGTTGCGTGAGTGGCAGGACTGGGATGCCAACTATGCCGGTGAGGAGTTCACCTATACAGTTCGTGGCAAGGACATCAAGGTGGCGACTCATCGTGAAAGCCTCAGTGGCACGCTGGTGCCGCGGGTTGTCAGACCGAAGTACCGTGACGCCGGAGACCGCCTGCAGTGGCGTCTGCTGGAGAATGTGCCCGGAGAGTTCCCCTACACTTCCGGGACCTTCCCCTTCAAGCGCGAGGCCGAGGACCCGACACGGATGTTCGCCGGTGAGGGCCCGGCGGAACGCACCAACCGGCGCTTCCATTACCTGGCGGAGGGCCAGCCGGCCAAGCGCCTTTCAACGGCCTTTGACTCGATCACTCTCTATGGTGAGGAACCGGACCGCCGGCCGGACATTTACGGCAAGATCGGCGAAAGTGGCGTTGCCATCTTCACGACTGAAGAGGCGGAGCAGCTCTATGCAGGCTTCGACCTGATCAGTCCGAGCACATCCGTCTCGATGACGATCAACGGCCCGGCCCCCACGGTGCTGGCCTTCTTCATGAATGCCGCCACCCGCCAGCAGTGCCGCAGGTACCTGAAGGATCAGGGCAAACTCAATATCACGGACGAGCAGATCTACGAACCTGACAACCTGCGCGGAGGGCACTGGGATGATGTACGAGCCCTGCTGAGCGATGAGGAATACCTGAAGATACGCCATGAGACCATGGCACAGGTGCGGGGCACCGTGCAGGCCGACATCCTCAAGGAGGACCAGGGCCAGAACACCTGCCTGTTCTCCACGGAATTCAGCCTCAAGCTGATGGGCGATGTGCAGGAGTATTTCTCCGCCAACGGTGTACGCAATTTCTACAGTGTCAGCATCAGCGGCTACCACATTGCCGAAGCCGGTGCAAACCCGATCCACCAGCTGGCCTTCACGCTTGCCAACGGATTCACCTATGTTGAGTATTACCTGGCACGCGGGATGGACATCAATGATTTCGCCCCCAACCTGAGCTTCTTCTTCTCCAACGGCATGGATCCCGAATATACGGTGATCGGCCGCGTGGCGCGCCGCATCTGGTCCATGGCGATGCGTGACAAGTATGGCGCTGATGCCCGCAGCCAGATGCTGAAATACCACATCCAGACCAGCGGGCGCAGCCTGCATGCGATGGAGATGGAATTCAACGACATCCGTACCACCCTGCAGGCCCTGCTGGCGATTTATGACAACGCCCAGAGCCTGCACACCAATGCCTTCGATGAGGCGATCACAACTCCGACGCGGGAAAGCGTGCGCCGGGCCATGGCGATCCAGCTGATCATCAACCGCGAGTTCGGCATGGTGTTCTGTGAGAACAGCACGCAGGGCAGCTTCCTCGTGGAGGAGCTGACGGAGCTCGTGGAGTCCGAGGTGCTCAAGGAATTCGACCGCATCAGCGAGCGCGGCGGCGTGCTGGGCGCGATGGAGCGCCAGTATCAGCGTGGTGAAATCCAGGATGACAGCCTGAAGTACGAGCGCATGAAGCACGATGGCAAACTGCCCATCGTCGGGGTGAACACCTTCATCGACCAGGGCAAGGATTACGCGGGGGAACAGGATGTGGAACTGTCCCGCGCCAGCACGGAGGAGAAGGAAGCCTGCCTGGCACGGCTGGCTGAGTTCCATGAACGCTACAGCGAGCAGGCACAGCAGGCCCTGGCAAAGCTCAGGCATGTCGCCCTGGAGAATGGCAACGTATTTGCCGAGCTGCTGGACTGCGTGCAGTACTGCTCTCTGGGCCAGATCACGAACGCCCTGTTCGAA
>JAHEFU010000259.1 GCA_024645305.1 Planctomycetales bacterium | reverse complement strand
AGTTGGTGGATGCCGAGGAATACGTGGAGGCCGAGTACGAAAGCTTTAAAGCCACGGACTACGACCTGACGGTGCTGCTGCCTGCCGGGGGTACGTATTACTCCCCGGAGGATCTCGGCATCACGGCGGAGGATGACCCGATGGACTATCCGCTGATATGGGTGACCGAGGACACCACCATGCCCTTCAACATGGTGATGCTGGGTGCCCTGGATGTGGACGAGGAAATCACCGATGATGACTACCAGTTCTACTTTGAGGAGTTCCTGCGCAATGTCAGCGCGGACTTTCCCAACCTTGAACGCGAGATTGACGCTGTGGAACTGCACGACCGTATCTGGGACCGCTTCGTTGTCGGTGACGATGAAGGCACGACCATGGTCAACTACCTGACGTTCATCGGTGACACCTTTTATTCAATCAGCTTCCTCAGCGGTGGCCTGACGGAACTGGATGAGTCCATTGATGCCACGGTAGCCCAGTTGGACATCACATACCTGAATGAGGACTGGATCCCTTCCGAGACCATCCTGCTGCCCTGGTACTTCTGATTGCCGCGCAGTGAACAACATTGACCGGATGACAGACTGAACTGCATGCGTGCAATGTTTGCCAGACTGACATGCCTGCTCCCGCTGTGCCTCGCCATGGGCTGCCCCGCAGCGCGGATGCAGGTTGCCGACCCTGTGCTGGAAGCCGGACAGGTCAGGCTCGCCGTCAGCAGCCCCGACTCTAAGGCACAGCCACTGTTTGACAGGGTGGATCTCCTGCTGCTGCCGGGAGATGGCCATGACCTTCCGACCGACAGCCCGGGCAGCGGGGAATACTTCGACGCTATCCGCAATGCCCAGGGCTTCTACATGGGGGGTGACTACCTGGAGGATGCCGAGCGCGAAAGCGGGGAAGCCAGCTATGAACTGGTCCTGCCCACCGGCACAAGTCCGCCCGAGGGCTGCAGCGCCTGGCTGGTCTGCCTGGGTCTGGAGGGCACTGCTGTGCACATCCGCCAGGTGATTCCTCTGCAGGACTGGCCCTGATATGCTCAGTTCCGCCTGTGGGCTAATGTACCGTGCGGTATAATTTTCGCATGAGCAGACCAAGCACCAAAAAAGGCTGTGAAACCCGCGAGCGCATAATGATCAGCGCTGCCAGGCTGTTCGCCCGTCAGGGTGCCCGCGGAACCAGCATTGATGAGATCCTCGGCGAGGCCCAGGCTGGCAAGAGCCAGTTCTACCATTACTTCTCCGACAAGGACGAGTTGATCCGCGACGTCCACAACATGCAGATTGAGCGCATGCTGGCCCTGCATAGCGTGATCTATGAGCAGCTGGACAGCTGGGAGGGTTACCGCCTGCTGTGTGATACCGTCCTGCACCTGCTGGAGAGCCAGCGCTTCCAGAACGGCTGCCCGATTGGCAGCCTGGCCAACGAACTCGCCGCTGCTGATGAGCTCGTCAGGATGGATACGGAGCAGTACTTCGACCGCAAGAAGGCCGCCGTCGTGCGAGGCCTGACCGCCATGAAACTGCGCGGGGAACTACGGGCTGACACGGATGTGCAGGGCCTGGCGGATTTCGTCGTGATCTGCCTGCAGGGTGCCAAGCTCGTCAGCAAGGTCCGGCGCGGTGCTGACGCTGCATCCGTCGCGCTGGAGCACATGCTGAAGCACCTGCAGTCACACTGCGTCTGAGGCACCGGCAGCTCCGCTGCCTGTGCGGAATTGCAAATTACCCGTAATTCCGCGAACAAATTCCATTCGCTACCGGTCTTAGACACTGTACGGAGGATTGCACCTCACCCCCTGCGGAAAAGGAATTCCGCAGACGGAATTATCCACCGGTCTGCGTTATTCCTGGCCGGAATGGGTAGAATATTGTACCAAGTGGTACATACAGGAGGTAGATCAGATGAGCGTTGAACAGATGGCCAAGGACCTGAAGAACAACATTGAGGAACTGACAGCGGAACTTTTCACCCGCTACTGTACAAGTTCCGCGTTGGCTGACCATGCCAACGGCTCCGATCTGACCTTCTGCTGCGGCTACGGCGAGTAGCACCAGCGGATCCGCGGATCCAAACCAGGACGATACTTACCAGTTTTCCCAACTTCCCCCCTGTATGCGGGCGGGCCATGCCTCGGTATGGCTCGCCTGCCTCAATCTCCCGTGATTGAGCAGGCAGCGGAACCGCTATCATCGGATATTCCATTTTCCCAACTTCCCCCTGTATCGGGCGGACCTGCAGATTGCGGGTCCGCCTTTTTGATTTGCCCGCTCATGCGAGCATTCACGGGTCTGGGCCTGCGCTGCAGGCAAGCTTCAGCGGGTCGGCCTGAACTTGCACTGTTGCCAATGATGATGCATCGAGCAAGCAGTGAGAAGCTATGCTTTGAGCTGTATTGCAGACCAGCGAGCGATGAGCGAGCTGGAAAAAGAATCCAGTCCGGCGCTGGGGCAAAAGCCAGTTTCGCCCGGTCGCGCTGAAGATACAATGCTGCCAGGAACCTGCAATGCTCATCACTCGTCAGATGCATGATTCCGCAAAGGAGCGCGCTCCGCTACTCCCTTCAACCTATCTCCTAAATCCTTCTTCTCATCCCCCATCCCACATCCCTCATCCCTGACTTACAATTCCCCCCATGTCATCCCTGTTCGAGACTCTCAAGGCCGGCAGCGGCGCACTCTGGCAATCAGCGCAGTCCCATCCCTTCGTGGATGGCCTGGCCGATGGCAGCCTGGACCGCGGGAAGTTCATCCACTACCTTAAGCAGGATTACGTGTATCTGATCGGATACGCCAGGGCCTGGGCCATAGCCGCCGCCAAGGCTCCGGACCTGCCAATGCTGACAGCTGCCGCTGCGCTGGTGCATGACACACTCGGGATGGAAATGGAGCTGCACCGCAGCTACAGTGCAAGCTTCGGCATCGGCCGGGAGGAACTTGACCGCGAACAGGCCGGACCGATCTGCCGGGCCTATGTGGACTTCTGCATTGCCACTACCGCGACGGAGGATTTCGCCGGACTGCTCTGTGCCATGGTCCCCTGCGGCGTGGGCTACAGCGAAATCGGCACGAAACTGGCAACCGGGCTCAGGACGGGCCAGGAGCATCCATACCGGCAGTGGATCGAAACATACGCTTCGGCGGAATTCAGGCAGTATGCCACCTGGATGACAAGCAGCCTTGATGAACTGTCAGACAGCATCGGACCCGGGCGCATTCCCCGCCTGCAGTCGGCCTTCGATCTCGGCTGCCGCTACGAATGGATGTTCTGGGAAATGGGCTGGACGAGGGGAGAATGGCCTCTCTGAGTAGGCCGTGGTCAGTGGTCAGTTTGAGTTTGCAGAATCAGAATGAGAAACAGGTTCGGGACGAGATTCTGGCAACTGGATTGCGCTGATTCTGTTTCTGCCAGCAGTTCCTGACCACTGACTACTGCTTACTGATCCACTCATACAATTCCCGGCGTGTGCGGAACACCTGCTGCGGCACCTGCGGATTGGCAGCAAGGATCTCCAGGGTGCGCCTGCGGCTGCGATACGGATAGTCCCAGACCCACTTCAGGAAGGGCAGGTCGAAACGCTCGGGGCAACCCTCTCCACAGTCCACCCGCTCCCGGCCGCGATGTGCCCGCACCCGCCGCAG
>JAHEFU010000258.1 GCA_024645305.1 Planctomycetales bacterium | reverse complement strand
CATCGAAGACACTGTGGAGTTCATCCGCGAAATCGGTGGACAGCCTGACTTTGACATGCGCAATCTGGAGGATGGCGATCCTGAAACGTACGCCATGCTCCAGCGCGGCGATGGATACGGCGTGTTCCAGTTTGAAGCTCCGCAGGTCCGCAGGATGCTGATAGACGGCCGTCCGGCCAATGTGCTGGACCTGGCGGCAATCAATGCTGCCAACCGCCCCGGCCCGATCCAGTCCGGCAATACCGCCCGCTACCTGGAGGCCCGCAAGAAGGGCCAGGACGCCGCCACCCTGTATCCGAGCATCGCCGAGATCCTCGAATCCACAGGAGGGGTGCTGCTGTTCCAGGAACAGGTACTGGAAATTGCGCGCAAACTTGGCGGATTCACACTCGGAGAAGCGGACGTGCTGCGCAAGGCCATGGGCAAGAAGAAGCATGACGTGATGGATACCCAGAAGCTCAAGTTTGTGGCGGGTGCCGGGGAACGCAATGTCCCGCAGCGGGAAGTGGAAGCCATCTGGGAGATGATGGCGCAGTTTGCCGCCTACGGATTCAACAAGGCGCACAGTACCTGTTACTCCTGGATTTCATACCAGACCGCCTGGCTCAAGAATCACTACCCGCACCTGTTCATGACGGCGATGCTCAATAACTTCATGGGCAACAGCACAAAGCTCGCGGAAATCCTCGGACAGTGCCGCAAGATGCGAATCAAGGTCCTGCCGCCCAGTGTCAACTCCGGACGCTTTGATTTCGTGCCGACAACCGGAGGAGAGATCATCTTTGGCCTCGGGGGAATCCGCGGCATTGGTGAGAAGGTGGTCCTCGAAATCGTGGATGAGCGTCGCCAGGGCGGCGAGTTCAGGTCACTCGAGGGTTTCCACGGGCGGATGAAGGGCAAGGGTGTCAACAAGAAAGTACTGCAAGGGCTGGCCAAGGCCGGTGCCTTTGACTGCATTGAGGATGACCGCATCGAACTGCTCAGGAACCTGGATGACATTGAAGGCTACATCAAGGGTCCTGACAACCAGATCAACCTGTTCGGAGATGAGGCACCAGCCGCCGGGGCGCATGGCGAACTGGCCAGCCGCGACGTGACCATGCAGGACATGGCTTACTTCGAGAAGGAAGCTATCGGCGTGTTCCTCACTCATCACCCATATGCGGATCACGTGATCTTCCGTGACGGGCGCTACATGCAGCTGGATGACCTGTTCCAGTCGGTGCAGTACTCACCGGCCAAGTGGCAGGATAAGCCCCTGCCGGGAGATGGCCTGTGCGGCATCCTGACCAACCTGCAGGTGCGCACTGCCAACACCAGCGGCAAGACCTATGCCAAGGGACGCATTGAGGATCCGCAGCTCAGTGCGGGGGTGATCATCTGGCCCAATGCCTACATGAAGTCCCGCGAAATCATCAAGGAGAACCAGGCTGTGGTCCTCAGGGGACGGATCCAGATTCCGGAGACCGCTGACGACGGGGAGAACGCCTGGGACGGCATTGAGATCGTGGTTGACGACGTACAGCTCTACGATGCGCAGGGGGCCCGCGTGCGCGATGACGCAGCAATCGAGATTTCCGAGGACAGTGCGCTGCAAGCCTACAATGATGAACTGGTGCAGTTGGAGGACATGGAAGACGATGAGGAGATTCCTCAGATGCTGGACGTTCTCAGTCCTGACCGCGCAGGGCTCGATGAACCGGCTGTCAGTAGTGCCGGGCATGCCCCGCCGGAGGGTAATGGCAACAGAGTGAATGGCAATACCGGGCTGCAGGACAAACTGCCGATCGTCTGGGAAATTGACCTGGCGAAAGCTGAACGTGACGAACTGGCCCGCTTGGCTGACATGCTCAGCAGTACGAGCGGAGATGCCGAGATACGGATGCACCTGCGCGATGTGAGCGGCGCCCTGAGGAGGGTCAAAGTGGACAGTCGCTACTTTGTCTCACGTGAGGAAGCCGGCAGGCTGCAGGACCAGTTTCCATTCATCACGCCTGTCAGTTAGAATTGCTGCGGAGTGGGCCAGGCAGCCGCGGGCATCGCCCGAGGAAAGTCCGGGCACCACAGGGCAGGACGCCGGGTAATTCCCGGAGGCCGTGAGGTCATGGAACGCGCTACAGAAAATAACAGCCGGCAACATGGGGCGCCGTACTTGTACGGGGCTTCGCCGGCAACGGTGAAACGGTGGGGTAAGAGCCCACCAGCAGCATGGCAACATGCTGGCTCAGGCAAACCCGTCCGGTGCAAGGAGAGGTGGACACAGGGCTGACCCGGCCTGTCCACCGCGATCCGCAAAAGCCATCCGGCAACGGCTGGCATAGATAGATGGCTGCTTAAACAGAACCCGGCTTATGGCCCACTCCACATTCTGTTTCCCTCTCACGCAAGCGCTCGAGGGTCTGCAGGTCAGCTCAAGGCAAAGCCTCTCCCTGCCTGCCCTGTAAATCTTTATTCTGTTTCCCTCTCACGCAAGCGCTCGAGGGTCTGCAGGTCAGCTCAAGGCAAAGCCTCTCCCGGCCTGCCCTGTAAATCTTTATTCTGTTTCACTCCCACGCAAGCGCTTGAGGGTCTGCCCGGACCACAATCATTCCCCCATGGGCGGTGGCGGAATGGCGCGCTCATTCTGCTCTATCTCTATCCCGAGGGCCTCCTTGCACTTATCCCGGTAAAACGCTGCATCCTTGCGTTCACCCTGGAAGGATGCCCTTTCAGACTCACTCTTGTCAATGAATGTCTCGAAGGCCTGGATGGCGTCCTCATAGCGCTGCAATTTGTAGAGGGCCTGGGCCCGGCCATACATGATCATCAGGCTGTCCGGCTCGCTCTCCAGCGCCTTGTCAAACAGATCAAGGGACTTCTGGTATTCCTGCGCGTCATATGCGCGGATTCCCTTCTGGTATGCATCGCGTCCCGCGGACGGGCAACCCACGCATACATTCAGCACTGCCAGAGCGCTTAGCGCAATCAACATCATTCGGATAGTCCTGTTCACTGCAATTCCTCCCAGTCACGGCCAGCCTCTGAGCTCAGCTGTCTAGTGATACTGATGTCCTGCTGCATCCGGCTTGCCAGGGCGTCGGCGGATGCAAAATCCTCCCAGTCGCGGATCCGGCTGTGGAAATCCAGCCTGACAACCGTGTCATAGATTTCCCCGCTGAAATCCAGGATGTGGCTCTCCACGATCATTGTCTGCGGATCAAGATCCCCGTAAGCATCAGACCCACCTGCATCTACCACGGTACTGCGAGCGCGGGCCAGATCCATCACACAGATCGCCGCCGGCAGGTACTGGCTGCCAATCGCTGCACTGCCCGCATAGATGCCCTCCTGCGGGGCAAGCTTTTCCTTGCCAAGCACCTGGTTTGCCGTAGGGATCTCCAGTCGCTGTCTGCCCAGGCCACGGCCCCGCACCACGCGGCTGAGCACGAAGTACGGATGACCGAGCAGGCTTGCCGCTTCAGCCAGTTTTCCCGCGCTGATCAGCTCACGCAGCAGGCTGCTCTTGACCAGGACATTTCCCGGCCGGTAGGCGGGGACCATCCGGAAACTGGCCCCGAGCTGCCGGCACAGCTCCGCGAGGTCATGCTCTCCCTGCACCAGGTCGTTGCCAATGCTGGTATCGTAACCGAACACTGCTCCCTGCAGTTTTACGA